>JBFJWR010000092.1:0-9812 GCA_041623535.1 Pseudomonadales bacterium | reverse complement strand
GCGCGTAAGGCACCGGCACGCAAGCCAGCAGCCAAGAAGGCGACGACTGCCCGCAAGGCGCCGGCACGCAAGCCAGCAGCCAAGAAGGCGACGACTGCCCGCAAGGCACCGGCAAAACGGGCGGCAGCCAAGCGTACTACGGCAGCCCGTAAGGCCCCTGCCAAGGCGCGTAAAGCTACCGTGAAGAAAGCGCCGGCGAAGCGTGCCACCACGGCACGTAAAACCACTGCGCGCAAGGCACCGGCACGTAAGCCGGCAGCCAAGCGGGCAACGGTTCGCAAGACGACGACGCGAGCCCGTAAATAGCCGTTTAACCTGACGGTTAAACAAAAACCCCCTCAGCTGAGGGGGTTTTTGTTTCCGGCGTCCGAAAGTGGGTGGTTACGCCGGCCCGCGCAGTGCCGAGAATGGTATGACCGCCACGCGCTCGCCGGCGTTTGCCACGGTGCTTGCTGCATCCAGTTCAATCAGGCAATTGGCGCTGGCCAGTACCCGCAATCGATGTGAGTCCTGGGATCCGGCACTACGTACACTGACCGTCCCCGTTGCATCGGCTTCCAGTACGCCGCGCTGATACTCGGCGCGTCCGGCGCGCTTCTTCACTGCTTGCTGCAGGGGTACGCTGATGCGGTGCGGGTGTTGCAGCAGGCGGCCCTCCAGGTGTGCCAGCAGCGGGCGTACCAGGAGCCGGAACGTCACCCAGCTGGATACCGGGTTGCCGGGTAACGCCAGCAGCCAGGCCCCGGCCACCTGTCCAAACAGTACCGGCTTGCCGGGCTTGATCGGCAGTTTCCAGAACCGCACCTCGCCGAGCTCACGTGCGACATCGACGAGGTAATCTGCGTCGCCTACTGAAGCGCCACCGCTGGTGACGATCAGGTCAGCAGTGCCTGCCGCCTCGGCAAGCGTGTCTCGAATCGTGTCCCGGCAGTCTGGCAGGCACGCGCTCTCGCTGATCTGCCCGCCACACTCGCGGATCGCATCGGCCATGACCAGGCGATTGGAGTCGTAGAGTTCGCCCGGTCCCAGCGTGGTGCCCGGTGCCCGAAGTTCGTCCCCATTCGAGAAGCAGGCGACCCGGGGAGCGCGGATCACCCGGGCCCCGGCATGTCCGCCCGCCACCAGCAGGCCCAGGTGTTCATTGCCCATGCGTGTGCCGCGCTCCAGCAGCACCTCGCCGCTGCGCACATCCTCTCCTGCGTGTCGCACGTTCTCGCCGGCAGCAGGAATGTGTGAAGTGGTAACGGTCGTTCCACTGACTTCCACCTGCTCCTGGATAATCACTGCGTTCGTGCCTGGTGGCAGAACGGCACCTGTGAAGATCCGTGCACATCCTCCGGTGGGCACCGGCGTATCCGAGGGCCGGCCGGCCCAACTGGTGCCGGTCAGTTCATAGCTGGCCGTGCCTGTGGCGGATCTGTCATCAGCATGTACCGCGTACCCGTCCATGGCCGACTGGGTGTGCCCCGGCAGATCGGCACCGGCGTGCAGGGCCTCGGCCAGCACTCTGCCGCAGAGCGATTCCAGGGGCAGTGTTTCTGTCTCCTCGCAGGGTGTGACGGATTGCGTCATCTCGGCCAGTGCTTCGGCCAGCGTGGGTTGCTTGTTCATTCCGGGGTTGCCTTCAGTTGATTTTCACAGTCCTGCAATTCAGCCATTGAGTTCAGATTGCGAAAAGCTCCGGCGCAGTCGGCGAAGCTGACCTCGCAGGTGTTGCTGTCGGCCTGCCAGGCGTGCGCCGCCCGCTTCCCATTCTGCAGCCATGCTTGCAGCTGTTCACGCAGTTCAGTGCGCAACAGGCAGTGCAGTACCTGGCGCCGTTCACCGTCATGTACCACGGCGAGGTCAGCGCGGCTGGCTTCCAGGCCCTGCTGCAGGCGGGTCACGACGTCGGTCGGCAGCAGGGGGGTGTCACAAGGCGTCACGAAGCAATAGGGGGTGGTGACCTGTTGCAGGCCGGCCAGCAGGCCGGCAAGGGGGCCGGCCCCGTGCGCCGCATCATCACTGATGCAGGGGAAGCCGAATGAGCGGTACTGGTCCAGGTTGCGGTTGCAATTGATCAGCAGCCGATTGCCCACCTGCGGTGCCAGCCGCGCAACCAGGTGTCCGGTCAGGGGTTGGCCCCGGAACAACTGCAGACCCTTGTCGCATCCACCCATACGCGAACCGGCTCCGCCGGCAAGGATCAACGCAGTGGTATGGCTGGAAATCGTCATGAGCGGTCGCGGAATCGAGACGGATGTTCATTCTACCTGACGTGGCGACCCCCTCGTGGGAGAATGCGCGCATGGAGATTGTGGCAGAGCCCGTGAGCAACCCCGGTACCCGGCAGGAAGTCGAGCAGGCTTTTGCAGCCGATGGGCTGCTGGCAGCCGGCTTTCCCGGATTCATCCCGCGACCGGGGCAGATGCAGATGGCCGCGGCCGTGTTGTCTGCACTGGAGCAACAGCGGACCCTGCTGGTTGAAGCCGGCACCGGCACCGGCAAGACACTCGCGTACCTGGTTCCGCTGCTGCTGGGTGGCCAGCGGGTCATCATTTCGACCGGTACGCGGAACCTGCAGAACCAGCTCTTCGACCGCGATCTGCCGGCTGCCGTGCGTGCCCTGGGCGTGGACGTCCGGGTGGCGATGCTCAAGGGACGGGCGAACTACCTGTGCCCCTACCGGCTTGAACTGCACCTCTCCCAGGGTGAACTGGACAGCCGGGCGGCCTGGAAGGATCTGCACCGCGTGTCCCGCTGGTGGCGTCGTTCGGTGGATGGGGATATCAGCGGCGTCGAGGAAGTCGCCGAAGATTCTCCGGTCTGGCCGTACGTCACGTCGACCACTGACAACTGCCTGGGCCAGGAGTGCCCGATGCTGGACGAATGCCCGGTGGTCAAGGCGCGGCGTGCTGCAGCATCAGCACAGGTGGTTGTCGTCAATCATCACCTGCTGTTTGCCGATGCGCTGTTGCGTGATGATGGCCTCGGTGAACTGTTGCCTGCTGCCGATGCCTGCGTACTCGACGAGGCGCACCAGGTGCCCGAGGTGGCTGCGCAGTTTTTTGGCGAACGGCTCAGCAGCCAGCAGTTGTTGTCGCTCGCGCGCGATTCACTGACCGAAGCCCTGCAGGTTGCTGCCGATGACCTGGCCCTGCGTGATGCCTGCCAGCAACTGGAGAACACCGTGTCCCGCTTTCGCCTGGCGCTGGGCGAGAGCATACGCCGGGATGCCTGGGAGGAAGTGCAGGGCGAGGCGGAACTGCAGGAGGCCATCGACGCACTGGATGCGGAGTTGCAAACACTCGACGGCCTGCTGGAAGCGGCCGAGGAGCGCGGCGAAGGACTGGCCGCGTGTCGTGAACGGATTCCCGCCATTCGCAACAGCATGACCCGCGTGCTGCGCACCGACACCAGTGCTGATGACATCCTCTGGTTTGAGACCTGGCAGCGCGGCTGGTCCGTGCATGCCACGCCGGCGCGGGTCAGCGAGAATTTTCCCGAGTTGATGGCGACCCGGGGGGGTACCTGGGTATTTACTTCGGCGACCCTGTCGGTGGCCGGGCGGTTTTCCCATTTCCAGTCTGAACTGGGCCTGGCACCGGATTCCTGTGACGTGCTGAACCTGCCCAGTCCTTTCCCGTTCGCGGAGCAGGCATTGTTGTATGTTCCGCGCGGGATGCCTGATCCCGGTGCACGGGAATTCACGGAATGTCTGCTGGAGAAAGTGCGCCCGGTGCTTGCCGCCAGCAAGGGCCGCGCTTTCCTGCTGTTTACCAGTTACCGCGCGCTGCACCAGGCGGCCGACATCCTGCGTGACCAGGACGAGTATCCCCTGTTTGTGCAGGGTGAAACCGGTCGTGGCCTGTTGCTGGAACAGTTTCGGAGTACCCCTCGGGCCCTGCTGCTGGCGACCGCGAGTTTCTGGGAAGGCGTGGATGTGCGCGGGGAAGCGTTGTCGTGCGTGGTGATCGATCGCCTGCCTTTTGCTTCGCCGGGTGATCCGGTCATGCGTGCCCGCATCCGCCGCATGCGCGAGCGCGGTGAAAATGCCTTCAATGGCTGGCAGGTGCCACAGGCGGTGCTGGCGCTGAAGCAGGGTGCCGGACGCCTGATTCGCGACGCAGAAGACCGGGGTGTACTGGTGATCGCCGATCCGCGGCTGATTGGAAAATCCTATGGCGGTACGTTCCTTGCGGATCTGCCGCCGATGCGCAGAACACGCGACCTGGCCGAAGTGGAACAGTTTTTTGCCGCAACAGAGGTCGCGCCATGAGTTCCATCCTGGCGATAGAGGCGGCGACCACGGACTGTTCAGTGGCGCTGCTGCACCGTGGTGAGCTATTGGAACGCAGCCACAATGTCCCGCGCGAACATGCCAGGTACCTGCTTCCTTACATCGACGAGTTGCTCGCCGAGGCGGGTTGCGTACTTGCTGATCTGGATGCACTGGCAGTGGGGCGCGGCCCCGGTTCTTTTACCGGGGTGCGTGCGGCAATCGCCACCGTGCAGGGCCTGGCCTTTGGCAGCGGGTTGCCAGTGGTAATGGCCTCCACCCTCGCGGTGCTGGCAGCGACCGCACAACGCATACACGGTTGCGCACGGAATCTCGTATTACTGGACGCGCGCATGGATGAAATCTACTGCGCTGCGTACCAGGGTCAGGACATCGTGCTGCCGGAGCAGTTGCTACGCCCGGAACTGCTGGAGGTTCCGGCAGCTTGGCTGGATACCGGTAACTGGCATGCAGCCGGCAGCGGCCTCGCCTATACCGGCCGCCTGCAGGACGAGATTACCCGCCACGCGACGAAGCAGAGCGGGCAGCTTGCCCCGTTGGCCGCCGACCTGGCCCGCCTCGCGATACCGGCACTGGCGGCGGGGCAGGCCATCACCGATCCCGGGCTGGTACAGCCGGTTTACCTGCGTGATCAGGTCGTGCATACCGCGCCATCAAAGACTATAATTTGATCATTCCCGCCGCTGTGGCATGCTGAACATGCCGTTTTTGTTGTGCCCGACTCCTGGTCGGTAGCTAATGGTGGCGCATGGAAATTCGTTTCGTCCCGATTCCTCCCCCGCAGTCCGTGCGTGCACCGGTCGACGTGCGGCCGCGCCTGGAGGAAACGGAAGGGCGGAATCCGCTGGCAACCCGCGAGCGGGAAAATCAGGGTGCGCCACCGGTTGCCGCGCCTGGTGCCGGCAGAACCGACCGGCCAAATGCCGCGGAAGCACCGCCGCGTGCCGCACGCGCCGAGGTTCCCCGGGTGAGAATCCAGCCGGAACTGCCCAACGGCACACGCAACGCGCTGGAACTGTTCGCCCGCAACAGTTTTTCTGAAGAGGAAGACCCGGCTGCCAGCCTCGACCGCATCGACGTATTCGTCTAACTCTTTCTGAATCCCACCAGTACATCGGCCACGCTGCCGAGGCGGCCGTCCGCGTGGGTGAAAGTTCCGGTCTGGGTGATTTCGTCATACAGATCGAGTTGATGGCGGGTATCCCGGTACTCCAGTGAGATTGAAGCAACGCCTGCCCCGACCAGCCGCTGGCTGACCAGTTTTCCGTTCTCATCGGCACGCACCAGTTGCAGGCGCACGAATACCGGATCCTGCGCGTTGATCACGCCATCGCGATTCAGATCATGCAGGCGTAGTGCCGCAAAGCCGTTGGCATCGCCGAGCTGGTCGCCGAACAGTTCGCCGCCGTCATCAATGCGCCCATTGCCATTGCGATCCAGCGCGAGGAAGGCGTCGTCCCCGGTGGCAAAACTGGTTTGATCGACCCTGCCGTCGGCATCGAGGTCAAACTGCACGCCGGCATTCACTCCGGTGGTTTCAAAACCGTCGCCATCCAGGTCGAGGATCAGCGGGTCACCTTTCTGAACGCGTTGCGGCTCGCTGTTCGACTCGATTTCCAGCACCCGCACATTGACGGCGCGCTGCTGTAGTTCCGACACTGCCTGCGCCGCGACATCCATTCCGGCTGCCACGGGTCGGGACTCCGTGGCCTGGACGGGTGCGGACTCCGGGGGAATGTCTTCTTCAGTGTCGTTCACCTTGCCGAAGGTGCGATGAATGATCTGGTAGGCCACCGATTCCTGCAGCGCAGCGCGCAGCGACGCACGGAGGTCTACAGATTCGGCGGGCTTTTCGTTCGTTGCAGGTGGCGATGCGGCCGGGTTGGCGCGATGTGGAGCATGCGTGTGCGTCGGCATGCCCGGCGGTGGCATCCGTATGGAATCCATGTCAGCCTCCGGATGGCGGAAAATCAAAGAAGCCTGTTTGTTATATCGGCGGGAAGGGCAGGGAATTGAACTCACGGACGGATCTCGTCGCGGTCAGCGCCGCCAATCCGGAGATGCAGGGGCAGGCTGAAGCGCTTGCCATCCGCCTGGACGTCCCCTGTGTCACGTCCTGCCCGGAGTCCGGCTTTACGAGCGCGGTGCTGCTGCGTTTTACCGGGTCGGGGCTGGAGGCCCACTTGCAGTCCATGCCCGATGCCGCGCCGGTGCGGGTTGATTTTGCTGCGGGTGCGATCGGACACCGGTTGCGCGCGGGCGGCGGGGAAACCCTGGTGCGGGCACTGGGGCTCAAGTCGGTGCCCGACGCCCGGGTGCTGGATGCCACCGGTGGCTTGGGACGGGATGCAATCCTGATGGCACGCGCCGGTCTGCGTGTCACCCTGTGCGAGCGTTGTGGGCCCGTGTACGCCCTGCTGGAAGATGCGCTGCAACGTGCTGCGCAGGATAGTGCGCTGCTTGCGCTCACCGAACGCATGCGGTTGTTGCCGCTGGATGCCCGTGACCACCTCGCCGATCCGGCCTGTCGCTACGATGTCATCTATCTCGATCCGATGTTCCCCGAGCGCAGCAAATCCGCCCTGGTGCGCAAGGAGCAGCGCCTGCTGCAGGCACTGGCGGGGCACGGGGAGGAGGACGCTTGCGCGCTCGCGCGACTGGCGCTGGCGCGCGCTGACCGACGGGTGGTCGTCAAACGGCCACGCCAGGCGCCAACCCTGCTGGGCAAGCCGGACGTGGTGTACGCCGGCAAGAAGATTCGTTTTGACGTGTATTTTCCTGCCAGGGAATTCATGACGCAGACCTGATGGAGGGGATTGCGGGAAAATAATTGACCGGCGACCCCGGGGTGCGCTTGCCGCGGGCGTCTGGCGCGAACGGTACATGGATGTACATTAGAGAGCGACAGTCGCCTTCGAAGCCGCCAGGGATGGCGGCGGAGATTTAGCGGAAAGCGCACCCCGGGGTCGCCGGGCCTGCGATATACTTCGAAACTTCCCCCCATCGAATATCGTCACCGGGCGCATGGTCCGACAGACCTGGATGCTGCGCGAAAGAACGTCGGCAGAACGCGCATCCCGGGGTGGCCGGCTCGCGACATTCATTCCGCATCCGGATTCCGTTAGTTCAGCATCGTCATCTGGCGAATGGTCTGGCGGATCTGGTTGCTCAGCGTCAGGCGCGCATCGGCCACGGTTTCGTCGATGGGACGCAGGTAGTTGAGCTTGCCGTCCTCGTGCACCGACAGCACTTCCATGCGGATCAGGGTTTCAATGAAGCCCCGGAACAGCAACTTGTCGAAAAACTCCGGTGCGTTGAATCCATGCAGGGCCGACATGCGCTGGGCAACCAGCTGGCATTGTCCTTCCAGGTCTTCCGCGGTCGTCGCGCCGTTCCCGGCCCGCTGCAGCACCACGATGACCAGGTAAAAACGTTCTATGGTCTGGCGCACGATATCCGCCAGCAGGTCCAGTGCATAGAAGGCCGGGGTGCTGTCAGACGGACGCTGCAGTTCCGCGCCTTCACGCACCAGCAGGCCTTCCTGCTCAAGAATCTTCAGCCACGATCGGGTGGTGTCGGCCACCTCTTCTTCGGACCAGCGCAGGTGCAATTCCGCCGTCAGGTAGGGATAGATGGTCTGGCACACGCCGATGATCCGGTCTTCCTCGACGCTGTCGTGGTGGCGGAACACGCAGGCAATGAGAGATGGAATCGCAAACAGGTGCATGACGTTGTTGCGGTAGTAGGTCATCAGGACCGCGTTATTGCCTTCCAGGTACAGGATGTCACCCAGCGAGTGATTCAGGCGGCTGAACAGGCCGAGTTCTTCCACGTAGGAAACCAGGTTGCGCACGTCCATGTCGGTGATGGTCAGCGTGCTGCTGTAGGCGTGTGTTCTCAGCATGCGTCGATAGAGGTCGATCTGTTCCATCAGCGCGCGTTCGTCGATGGACAATTTGGGTGTCGACAGCAGCGCGACCGCAACGAGATTGATCGGGTTTACCGCGACCGACTCGTTGATGCGGATGGCCAGCCGCTTGCCGAGGTCATCGACCACAGACGCCAGCCAGTAGGGCTTGTACTCGTCGCCGTAACTTTGCTCGCGCCATTTTGGCTGATGCTCGGCGAGATATTCGGACAGGTATACCGGAGTGCCGAAGTTGACGTAGACCTTGCCGAAATTGGATTTGAGGTTACGCAGCGTGCGGATGATATCCAGCGGGGATTCTTTCTTTTTCTTCTTGCCCCGCAGTTCGCCGAGGTAAGAGCGCTCTTCAAGTATCTTTTCGTAGCCGAAATAAATGGGCACGAAGATGATGGGTTTCTTGCTGTCACGCAGGTAGCTGCGCACCGTCATCGACAGCATGCCGGGACGGGGGGTCAGCATGCGCCCGGTGCGGCTGCGTCCGCCCTCGATGAAATATTCCACCGAGTAACCACGGGTGAACACGGCGTGCAGGTACTCATTGAAAACCGCGGTGTAAAGCTGGTTGCCCTTGAACGTGCGGCGCATGAAAAACGCGCCGCCACGACGCAGAATCGGCCCGACCACGGGCATATTCAGATTGATGCCCGCGGCGATGTGCGGCATCTGCAGGCCGGCGTGATACAGCACGTAGGACATCAGCAGGTAGTCGATGTGACTGCGGTGGCACGGGGTGTAGATGATCTCGTGGTCTGCCGCGAGATCCTTGACCTGTTCCAGGTTGTTGATCTCGACCCCGTTATAAATGCGGTTCCACAACCAGGTCAGCACCAGGTCGTACATGCGGATCACCGTGTACGAAATGTCAGACGCAATTTCGTCCGCGTATTTCCAGGCGAGTTTCTGCGCCTTGCGTACGTCGATTTTCTTGCTGTCGGCCTCCAGCTCGATGGCCTTGCGTACCGGGATGCTGTCCAGCAGGGAATTGACCAGGGTGCGCCGGTGCGACAGGTCGGGCCCGATGACGCTGGCGCGGACATTGCGGAAATGCAGGCGCAGCACACGTACCAGTTTGCGGGTGTTCTCAGTGTCGCTGCTCTCGCGGCTGATGGCCTGGCGCAGCGAGATCGGGCGGTTGAACTGGACGAAGGTAAGGCGTCCCTGGATCAGGATGATCAGGAATTTCTGCAAGCGGCCGGCCATGGCCCAGGTATCAGAAAGCACAATTTTCAGGAATGAATTTTCCTTGTCCGGTGAGCGGCCCCAGAACACCGAGACCGGCACCACCTGCACGTCCAGCTCCGGATCGTGGGCGATGGCTTCCACCAGTCGGACCAGGTAGGGGCTGGGCTTGCTGACCCGGCGGGGTCCGGCGAACACATCGCGACGGGGTAGCAGGTGAAAATTGGCGCGGGCTTCGTCCTGTTCGCCGATGGATACGGCGGCGAGTGGGTCTGGCAGACCGCTACGCAGGCATTCTTCCTGTACCACCAGCAGGTTGGAAAGCGACTGGTTCTGCAGTACGTAGACCACCGGCAGATCGGACTCCAGGCCGAGACCGGAACGACTGGCGCCGACGGTACGGGTGCGTACCCAGACAAACAGCAG
>JBFJWR010000091.1:0-9843 GCA_041623535.1 Pseudomonadales bacterium | reverse complement strand
CTGAAATTACTTCTTGCAGAGTTTCCGCAGCGGTCTGGGTGGAAGCACTGATAACCAACGCGCCTACGCTGGCAACAACAGCCTTGCTAAATTTCATCCGGGTCTCCTTAGAGGGGACATAACACTTTTATTTCTTAAACCAGCCTTCTTGCCATGCCCGTGGCATGACCTGAAAGCGGAACCGATTCCGTACGGTGAGCCAGATTCAACCTGAATACAGGCTGAACATCGACGCAATTGTGGCCGCAATTCTACTCACATTGGGACAACAATAGCCAGCCTAGCAGGCCGACAAAATTCCGTTTGGAATCAGCTTTTTGAATATAGGCAAGGGTGGGATAGTTTGCCAATCAGGAATTGGCTGAATAGTAGCCGACAAGTGCATAGCCGAGGATTGGGCCCCAAAAAAAACGACCTCCGAAGAGGCCGTTTTTTAACTGGAAGTATATTTAGTTTTCAGCGTAAAACTCTCGATGTTTAGACATCCGGGCACTGGTCCTCAATGTCACACGAGATAACGGGCGGAGCATCTAGCAACCCATTTGCCAGCGCCGGCGGCACGGAGTCTTCAACCGGCTGACTGCCAAAAACCTGCTCCAGAAAATCAGTATCCAGGGCCGCTGCTTCCGGGTCAGTAGACTGGTCTGAACGGTCCAGAATCACAAAGCTGTTGCCGTTGTCTTCGTTATTTGCGTTCGCGGAGGCCGCCGTGGGCGCCAGTTCGTCGAGGTTCAGTTCCTCAAAAACCTGATCAATTTCAGATGATTCGGCACGAACGTCTTCCGGGGCATCCTGTGCCAGGGTGGCGTCATACACCTCCTCGTCGAGCATGGCATGCGAGTTGCGTCCCAGGTCGAGCCGCGAACCATCGGTAAATTCCACGACCAGTCCACCAGGCTCGCCGGTTTCAATCCGATCATTCTGAAATACGGGATCGCCAGCTTCCAGAACCGTCAGATCGCCACTTGGGGTGCGCACGCCCGCCGTCCCGTACACCGTAACCACGGTGCCGATGGCTTGTGCCTGTGTGTCATCCTGACTTGTGGCATCCACAAGCATCATGTTCTCTGCGGTACTCATTTTCCTGACCCCTCCGATTGGGTTCCTGTCATTTACTGCCTGCGCAGTATCTGGGCTTGTATGATTTATGGCGGAAGACCAAAGCCCACCGTTTTCTCCATTTCATTAAAGCCACTGTAACGATCAGTTGGGTACTTGCAAATTGGACTTAGGTATCAGGAGATGCCTCACCAAATCACTTTATCGCAATTATCGCAAGGCTCGGCAACCGCTTGTTTTTATATATAAAAACACTCACAAAAAGTGAGGCGGGTCAGGCGCCCATAGCCGAAGCCGGCGCTCTCTTCCCCTGAACCAGCAGGGCAAGTTCCAGGCGATCGTGGGTTCCGGTCTTTTCAAATATTGAGGTCAGGTGCGCCTTCACCGTACGCTCGGTAATGTCCAGCTTGCGGGCGATAATCTTGTTGCTCGCACCCTCGGAAAGTACCTGTACGATCTGCCGTTCGCGGGCAGTCAGACGTTGCAGTTCGGGGTTCTCCGGCACACCTCCCGGCGCACCGCCATTCGCCATGTTACTGATCAGCGCCTGCATCAGGCGCTGGCCCAACCAGACCTGCCCGGATTCGATGACGTCGACCGCACGTGCCAGCAGCGCCGGGTTCATGAAGGCATTGGCATACCCGCTGATACCATGCTGCAGCAGCCGCAGCCCCTCGGTGTTTTCAGGCATATCGGCAAAGCAAAATACCTGGACCCCGGGAAAACTGGCACGCAGTTGCTGAACCCCGGCTTCTCCATCCAGACCCGGCAGGCCCAGATGAAGAAGGACGATTTCCGCGCCATTGCGTTCCAGTTCCGCATGCAGCGCATCCATGCTACGAATCTCGCGCACCTGGCGATGACCCGCGAGTCCTTCAAACCAGCGATTGCGGATATCTTCGCGATCGGTTGCACAAATCATGGATGGGTTCTTAAAAAGGCTTATCTTTCCCGAAGGGCCCGTTGCTTGGCCTTCAGGATCGGCTTGAGCAAATAGTCCAATATAGTCTTTTTACCGGTGAGAATGTCAACCGAGGCCACCATGCCGGGGATGATGGGTAGCGCCTCATCCTCGCGACCCAGGTAGGCCTGGGTGGTCTTGACCCGGACCGTATAGAAGGCGTCGCCACGCTCATCGATGATGGAGTCGGCACTGATATGTACCAGGTTGGCATCCAGGCCGCCATAAATTGCGAAATCGTAAGCGGTGAATTTCACAGTGGCTTTCTGGCCCGGGTGCAGGAAGGCAATGTCGGTGGGCTTGATCTTCGCTTCGACCAGCAGGTTGTCATCCAACGGCACGATCTCCACCAGGTCCATACCCGGCTGCACCACGCCGCCCACGGTATTGACCAGTAACTGCTTGACCTTGCCCTTGACCGGCGAACGCACCGCGGTACGGGCGACGCGATCTTCCAGTGCTTCACCGGATTTCTGCATGCGCGCCAGTTCAGACTGGTACTCGTTCAGTTCTTTGCGCGCTTCATTCTGGAAGCTCAGCTCGGCCTCTTCGAGCTTGCGCTTGGCCTCGTTGTACTTGGAGGCGACGCGGGTAATCATGTGGCCGGTCACTTCCATCTCACCCTTGAGATCATTCACCTGGCGCTCCAGGCGGAGGATCTCCACTTCCGAGATGGCACCGTCTGCCAGCAGCGGACGGGTACGGCGCAATTCTTCCGCAAGCAGGTTGTAACTGCGCTCGATCTGGCCTTTCTTGGTCTTGGTTTCGGCCAGTTCCTGGTAAGCCTGCGAGACCTGATCCTTCAATATGCGCTTGGTCTGATCGAGTTCCCGCTTGCGCGAGCCGTACAATTCCAACTCCTGTGAGACCAGGCCCGCGTATTCCTCAGGAATATCCTTGGGCGGAATGTACTTGCTGCCCTCGGCCTCCGCACGCAGACGTGCGATCTTGGCGCGCAGGGAAATCCGGGACAGTTCACTTTCCTGGAAGGATGAGGCAAACCTCGTATCGTCGATACGCAGCAGGATCTGACCCGGCTGCACGATATCACCCTCGCGCACCAGCAGTTCTGCAACAATACCGCCTTCGAGGTTCTGGATGACCTGCAGCTTACTGAAGGGGATCACCTTCCCTTCGCCGCGGGTAATCTCATCCACCTCGGCATAACTGGCCCAGAAGCACGCCAGTATCAGAAATATGACGCTCGCCCAGAGAATGGAACGCGCGCGCTGCGGCGTCTGCTCAAGCAATGCCGCAGCGACATCATTCATGAAGTCGAAGTCACCGTCGTCCTTGGTGCCGCGCTTGATGGCTTCCTTGCCGGACGCAGCGCCCTCGCCGATGGTTTTCATCTTCGGGCCCTGCTCGGGACTTTCTTTTTTGGCTTTTCTTTTAAACATTCTTAAGGCCTCCGGGGCGTATTAGCGCCGAGAAATTCTCAGCCGTCCCTGTTTCAACGCTTCCAGTACCTGGTCCTTGGGACCATCGGCCACCACCTTGCCGGTGTCTATCACCATGACACGGTCCACCAGGTCCAGTAATGACGCCTTATGGGTAATCAGGATCAGTGTGCGATCCTTCAGGTAACCTTTCAGCTTTTCCTTGAGCGACTCTTCCGTGCTGTTATCCATCGAGTTGCTGGGCTCATCCATCAGCATGATGGGCGGATCCAGCAACATGGAACGCGCCACGGCGATGCTCTGGCGTTGTCCACCCGAGAGCCGGTCACCGCGTTCACCCACCAGCATGTCAAAGCCCTGCGGATGCCGGTTGACGAACTCATCCACGCCGGCGATTTCGGCGGCGCGCAGCACTGCCGCATCATCCACGTAAGGCGCATGGTAAACGATGTTGTCTCGCACACTGCCGAAGAACAGCATGATGTCCTGCGGGATGTAACCGATGTTGCGACGCAGGTCGGCCGGATCAATCTGCTTGAGATCAATGCCGTCCAGCGTGATGGATCCGGAGGTCGGCTCATAGAGCCCGAGGATCAGTTTTTCCAGCGTCGTCTTGCCCGAACCGATCCGGCCGATGATGGCGAGTTTCTCACCCTTCTTCAGGCGAAAGGACACGTTTTTCAGCGAGGTCATATCCGAGTTGGGGTATTGGAAGGAAACATCGTGAAACTCGAGTTCTCCCTCCAGGGTCGGCCGGTGAATGAAGCTTTTGCCGACTTCACGCTCAACCGGCAGGTCCATGATCTGATTCAGGGATTTCAGCGCCGTGACCGTCTGGAAGAAATTGGCCATCAGGTTTGCCACCTGGCCCATCGGCGCCATGGCGCGACCGGTAAGAATCACGCAGGCGATCAGTGCGCCCATGGTCAGTTCTTTGTCGGCGATCAGGTAAACCCCGTAAACAACCACTGCCACGGAAGCCATCTGCTGTACGAAAGTGGCGACGTTGGTGGAAGACGAGGAAATGAGGCGTGAACGAACGCCCCACTTGGCGATATGCCCGACGTTATTTTCCCAGGTGCGCTGCACCGGGCCTTCGGCCCCCAGTGCCTTGATGGTTTCCATGCCCATCAGGCTTTCGATCAGGGTCGCGTTCTTCTGGGCGCCGGCACGGAAAGTCGCTTCCACGGAACCGCGCAGCGGACCCTGGATTGCCAGGCCATAAAGGATGACGATCGGAATCGCGCAGGCTGGCACCAGGGCGATCGGACCACCCACAAAGTAGATGACCAGCACGAAGAACAGGACGAAGGGCAGATCGATCATCGTCGCGATCGTGGACGAGGTGATGAAATTCCGCACGCTCTCGAACTCGCGCAGGTTATTGGCAAACGCACCCACTGACGGTGGTCGCGCTGACATTTTCAGGCCCAGAACTTTCTGAAAAATCATTGAAGACAGCATGATATCTGCCTTCTTGCCCGCCACTTCAATGAAGTGGCCGCGCAACATTCGCATCAGCAGGTCAAAGCCATAAACCACCGCAATACCAATGGCCAGTACCCACAGGGTCTCGATAGCGTCATTGGGAACGACCCGGTCATACACGTTCATCACGAACAACGGGTTCGCAATGGCAAAGACGTTCAGCAGGATGGAAGCAACCAGCACATCCCGGTAGATGGATGAACTCTTGCGCAGGGTGCCCCAGAACCAGTTCTCGGTCTGCAGGTTCAGCAGTTCCGGCGTGCGCTCGTCGAAACGGTGCAGGCGACGCACGAAAATCGCGTAGCCGAGGTACTCTTTCTGCAGATCCTTGATGTTGATTTCCGACTCGCCATCGCCGGATTCAGGCTGCAGGATAACCGCCGTGCCTTTCTTGTTATCGACCGATACCAGCACGCAGGACAGCTCGTTCTTGAGCATCAGCACGCAGGGCAGCACCAGTCCGGAAATCTTGTTGATCGGCCGACGCACCACCTTGGAAGCTAGGCCGGCGCGCTCTGCCGCACGTTCAAAAAGCCCCGGGGTCAGCCGGTTGTTCACCAACGGCAGACCGGCACGCAGGGAATCTGCGCTGAACGGCTTGTGGTGCAGTTTGGTGATCAGTACCAGGCAACCCAGCAGTGGATCATCGTGCGTTTTCGCAGCAGATGCGGGCGCCGATTTTCGCGCGGTGGGCGCGGCGGCAGACGCTGGTGCAGCTGTAGATTCAGCCATGATGCAAATCCATTTCAATCGTTGGCAGGTGGGGGAATCGCAGGACGCCGAATATTCTGGTGCCTGCGTCGCCCCATGGCAACTGTAGTATATACTTTGAAACTCGCGCGTGTATCATTCCCAATACAGAATATGCGCGGCGTGTTAGCAGTGGCCTCTGCGGAGGCAGCGAACTCAAACCGACTCAACCGACACAACACATAAAGGTGCACTGGCTATGCATTACGTATTAAGGGACAAGGAAGGCCAGATCGTGGCCCTGTCCGCCAAGCCGTTCAAGGTTGGCGTCGAGGAGCGACTGTCTTCCAGTCACCCGGAAGTCACGCAGTTTCTGGGTCAGGGTGAGCCGAACGCGGTTACCAAGGTATTCCTCGACAAGAGTGATACGGAGCTGTCGCGGATCCTCGAGGATGTGATCGATCTGCTGATCGAAAAGAATCACATCATCTTCACGGAACTGCCCAACCAGGCACAACAAAAGCTGCTTTACCGCAAGCGCGCCCGTGCGGCCCTTCACAAAGAAGCCAGCGTACTGGACGAAACCGACACTCTTTAGTATCGGCCAGCACCGGCCACTCCAGCCTAATCCCTCACCAGCGATTCGTAGAGCGAGCGCAGTCCGTCGTCTATCGATGTACGTGGCAGATCATCCGGCATTCTTGCCTGCAGGCGAGATGTGTCGGCCCGTGAATCGCGCACCTCGCCAACCCTCGGCTCGCCATAGGTGGGCGCAGTCTCACTCCCCACCAACCCGGCAACACGCTGATAGAGGTCTGTCACTGACGTGGCAATTGCGGTGCCGACATTGACCGGGCCACGCGCCGGCGGCCGGTCGGCCTGCAGCGCCCGAAACAAAATGCGCACGACGTCCGCGACGTAGACGAAATCGCGCGTTTGCTCGCCATCTCCAAATATCATCACCGGCTGCTTCCGCAGCAGGCGGTCGAAGAAAATACTGATCACTCCCGAATAAGGTGAACCCGGATCCTGCCGCGGACCGTACACATTAAAAAAGCGAAACACCGCCGGTTCCAACCCGAACTGCCGCCCGTAGAAGTCAGCATAAAGTTCCCCCGCCAGCTTGTCGGCAGCATAGGGTGTCAGCGGATCCAGCACGGCATTTTCCGGAACCGGTGGCGCACATTCGTTGCCATAGACTGCTGCGGAAGATGCGTACACCAGCCTGGCGACCCGATGCGTACGCATGGATTCCAGCACGTTCAGCGTGCCACGGAAATTGACCTCGTGGGTGGCAACCGGCGCATCCACGGATGCCTGCACCGAGGCGATTGCAGCCAGATGCGCAACGGCATCCATCCCCGTGACAGACTCGTCCACCCGCCCCGCTTCCGTCACGCAACCGGTAAGGACCTCCAGGTCCGGCCCGTCGGGCGGAAGATTGGAGCGATTGCCAGTGGAAAAGTCATCCAGCACCCGCACCGAGTGCCCTGCAGCCAGCAGGGCATCCACCAGGTGGGAACCTATAAACCCGGCTCCGCCGGTTACCAGCACGCGCACAGGATTACTCTCTTACGTCCATTGCGGAGTCCGCGACCTGCGTCTCCGGCGTTTGCTGTCTGTCGGAAAAGGCCGCAGCCAGGCAGCGCTCCAGTTCCTGCTGCCAATCCCGTTGCCGCACACCGAAAGTGCCGAGGATGCGGCGGCATCCCAATTGCGCACCTGTTGCCGACATGGCTTGTTCGTCCGCTTCCGTCCAGACCAGTCCCGGCGCGGGTCGTCCGGTCAGTTGCTGCGTAACAGCCACCGCGGCCTGTACAAAATCCTGCCAGGGAACCGCCTCCCTGGCCGAATAATGATAAGAGCCCCAGTCTGCGCAACCATGCTCTGCCTGCAGGACCATCGTCAGCAGAACCCGCGCCACGTCGGCAGGTGAGACCGGAAAAACCGTCGGACCCGCTGGCATGTGAAGTGTCTCAACCCCTCTCACCAGCTGCTGCTGCAGGTCTGCAAATGGATTGCCAGCACGATCGCTGTAGATCCAGCCCGTGCGCAGCAATATATGGCGCGGACAATGCGCAGCCACGGACTGCTCGGCGCGCAGAAAATACTCCCCGACGGGTGTGGCCGGCACGGGCGTATCGTCCTCGGAAAACAACCCCTCCCGGGAACCGGCAAACACCATGTCGGAAGACAGGTGAACAAGCACCAGGTCCCGCGCGGCACAAAGACTGGCCAGGTTGCGCAGACCCTCGTCGCACAGGCGGGCAATCCGTTCAGCCGTTGCGCTGCCTGACGCGACCTCATGCGGGCGCAGCAGGCTCACCACGTACGCCGGACGATGTCGCCGTAACATGCGGGCCAGGCGCCGTACGCGCAGCAATTCCACGGCCTGCGAGGTCAGGGGAACGCAATCAATGTCGCGCCCGGCGCACGCGGCCAGGAACTCCTGACCCGGCTCGTTATCTGCACCGAGCAGTAATATTCTCAATTCAGGCTCCATGCCCGGCTTCCGAGGAATTCAATGAGTAAAGCGTGCGCAGTCGCAGGATTGCAAGTACCAGGGGCGAATGCAGACAAACAGCCGGGCACCACTGGCACCCGGCTGATGTATCTTGATGGGGTAATGAAAGCACCGCGCAATGAATGCACGACGCGGCCGTCAGAACGGGATTTCGTCCTCGATCGGATCCATTTCCCGGGGTGCGGAAGAACCACCGCCGGAGGTACTCGCTCCGCCCCAGCCGGCATCATCCATCGAGCCGCCACCGGAAGACATGCCCTGATCTGAACTGCCACCCTTGCTGTCCAGCATCTGCATTTCGCTGGCGATGATCTCAGTGGTGTAGCGCTTGATGCCGTCTTTCTCGTAACTGCTGGTGCGCAAGGCACCCTCAACATACACCTTGGAACCCTTGCGCAGATATTCCTTGGCAATCTCGGCGAGGCGATTGAAAAACACCACCCGGTGCCACTCGGTTCGCTCGCGACGCTCGCCGCTTTCCTTGTCTTTCCAGTTCTCACTGGTCGCAACGCTGACACGCGTCACTGCCGAGCCATTCGCCATGAAGCGCTGTTCCGGTTCGTTCCCGCAGTTGCCTACGAGTATGACCTTGTTAATCCCACGAGCCATCCTGTTCTCCCTTGCTTGCTAGTATTCAGGTGAAATCCAGCCCTTCCCTGGACCGGATTCAGTGCGGCCAGACTGGCCGCGCGACCCCGCCATCATAGCCCGACCGGCTGCATTTCAGAACCGCCATGCACCGGTTTCAGGCCGGCCCGGCAAAATCTCATGTGCCCGACGCCGGGATGCGACGCCCATGAAAATCACGGGCGGCAGGCCTGCTTTGCCAGCCTATGGACTAAGTCCTTGATTCTGCTTGCATCGATTACATTCGGAGGACAACGGCGGCGCATGCGCGCCACAAGGCAGGGTCGCGAAACTTTATTTCCGGCAGCCTGACAATGGCTCTGATGGCTTACAGATCTGGTCCAGCAAATCCCACACCGGGCCGGCGCGAAAGCTGCCCCGCTCAAATTGCACGATAATGGCGCCCGAATCCTGATCGGCACGCACCGCGCGCACACCAGGCAGACGGAGGAATTCTTCCTTGCGATCTGCCAGCCGGAAGCGCATCCGTTCAGCCGGTTCGAACACGTATTCATCCGGCATGGTGGCCCCCGCACCCGACAGGGCGCTCACTGACCAGAGACCGGCGACAACCAGCATGCCCTGCAGGACCAGTTCCGGCCCACCCAACTGGAGCAGGCCACCGCCCATCACACCGCCGGCAAACGCCCCGAGAAACTGGTGACTGGCGAACACCCCCATGACCAGCCCACGATTCGCAGACTGGGTACGCCGACTGACCCCGGCCGGCAGGCCCGCCTCCATGAGATTGAAACCGGCGAAAAACAGCATCAGACCGAACCATGCGCTTAGCCGGGTAATTTCCATCGTGACCAGCAAGCCCAACCCCGCCAGGAAAAACAGGGCGGCCACCGGCCAGGTCGCCGTATCGCTCCAGCGCTTTTCACAAAACACCAGCAAAGGCATTGCCAGCACGCAGGAAGCCACCAGCGTGGTCAGGTACAACCAGCCATGCTCGGCAACCGGCAGGCCGATCTCGCGCACCAGCAGCAAGGGCATCGCCACGAAACAGCCGGACATCAGCAGGTGAATGACAAATATCGACAGGTTCCAACGCCGCCAGCGCGCCGCGAGTATCAGTTCCGCCAGCAATG
>JBFJWR010000090.1:0-9849 GCA_041623535.1 Pseudomonadales bacterium | reverse complement strand
TCATACATGACCTGAAAACCCCGAGCCGGCGTTCCGGGCAGATGGAATGGATGCCGCTGATTCAGCGCAGTCCGTTGCGCTTCTGGCGCGGACTGGCCGTCGTGCTGCTGGTCACCCAGCTGTTCACGCTTATTCTTCTGCTGTCCTGATCTGTACCTGCAGGTCGAGCATCTGCCGACCCACCCGGCCCGCCTCTTCCTCGCGCCCCTGCAGCGAGTAACTTTCCTGCAATGCGGTCATCACGGCGTACCGGTGGCGTGGCAGCGCTGCTTCATCAGTGGCCATGATATCCAGTGCCTTGCGCAGCCATTTCTCGGCCTCTGCCGGCTTGCCGCTGCTCAGTTCCAGTTCACCGCGGCTGATATATGCCGGCACCCGGTCAGCCGCCGGCACATCAGTGAGTTCCTGCAGTTCCAGCGCCTCATGGAGGAAGTCGCGCGCCCGCTTCCACTCGCCAATACGGAACAACATCTCGACATAATTCAAAAGGACTGCCGGCCTCTGCGCGGCAAACTCCGGCTGGTCAACCGGCAGGTAATCAAGCGCCAGTTCATAGGCCGGACGCGCATCGGTGTAGGCTTCCAGCAATGTGTAGGCAAACCCCAGTGCATTGGCGACGCGCGCCATGTCCAGCGGCGGAGGCACTTCCAGTGTTTGCAGCACATTGAAGGCATCGCGCAAATGCAGGGAAGCTTCCTCAAGCCGGCCCTTTTGCAGCAACTGGTTGCCGACCCAGGCCAGTTTGCGGGAGGTAATCAGGATCTCCTGCTCGGCGGTGCGGGGGAGGCGCTGGACGCGGGGAGGCTCTTCCACCGAACAGAGTTCCTCGACCGGTGCGGCGGCCAGTACGCCGGACACACCACTCACGGTCAGCAGGATACCCAGGAACAGACTGCTCAATCCAGATCGCCACATACTGCTATTTATCCCCGTTTCTGAAGTCCGAACATAACCCTGACCGCCACACACTGCCAGTTTTTTTCCGCCGCCCCAAACATATCCGCGCCGCCATCCGACGAACGTTACGTCTGCTAGTCTCAAAGGATAACCATGGCAACACCCGGGTCCGTCAGACGATGCTGAACAAGATCAGGAAGCGCAAGGATATCGGCAAGGCCGAGTACAAGAGCCGGGTCGCTGAATTGCGCACGGAACTGGTCATCGCCCAGCAGGCGGTTCGTCAGCACAAGATACCGGTGATCATCCTGTTTGCCGGCGTGGATGGCGCGGGAAAACATGAAACCGTCGATCTGCTCAACGAGTGGATGGATCCCCGCTGGCTACGCACCTGCGCCTATGGACCGCCATCCGACGAGGAACGCGAGCGTCCCGCACACTGGCGCTACTGGCGCGACCTGCCGCCCAAGGGTCAGATCGGCCTTTACCTCAGCGCCTGGTATTCAGCACCGCTGCTGGACCACGTAAAAGGCCGCACTGAGCCGGACGAGTTCCGTGCGCGCCTCGAACGCATCAATCGCTTCGAGCAGACGCTGGCGGACAATGGCGCGGTGATCCTGAAATTCTGGATGCACCTGGACCAGAGTGGGCAGCTGAAGCGGCTGAAGAGCCTGGCCGCCGACCCGCTGACCAACTGGGAAGTCCGCCCCAAGGACTGGGAGCACTGGGCCCTGTACGATAGCTTCGTGGAAGTTTCCCAGGAACTGATTACCGAGACCGACAAACGCGGTGCCAATTGGCAGTTGATCGATGCCAGCCCGGAGCGGCTGCGCGGACTGGAGGTCGCGGAAAGCGTACTTGAGGCGATCGACCAGCGCCTGACCCTGCTCAGCCGTCCGGGCAAGACGGTTGCCACAAGGCAGCACAAACCGCGCAAGAACCATGTGCTCTCCAGGCTGGAAATGGATCGCAAGATCGACAAGCCGGATTACCGGGAAGAACTGCGTGAACTGCGGGCCCGGCTGGGACGCCTGCAAAGACGTGCCCACGACCGGCATTACTCTTCGATCATCATGCTGGAAGGATGGGATGCTGGCGGCAAGGGCGGCGCAATCCGGCGCATCACCTCGGCAATGGATTCTCGGAATTACCAGGTCATCCCGATTGCCGCGCCCACCGACGAGGAACTGGCCCATCATTACCTGTGGCGGTTCTGGCGCCACATCCCCATGAACGGCAAGGTCACGATCTATGATCGCAGCTGGTATGGCCGGGTACTGGTCGAACGCATCGAGGGGTACTGCGCGGAAGCAGACTGGAAACGCGCCTACGACGAGATCAACCAGTTCGAACATGAACTGGTGGATGACGACATCATCCTGTGCAAGTTCTGGATACACATTACCCGCGAAGAGCAGCTACGCCGTTTCAAGGAACGCGAGGCCACACCGTACAAGCAGTGGAAGATCACCGAAGAGGACTACCGCAACCGGGAGCGCTGGGACGACTATGTCGCTGCCGTGGACGAGATGGTGCGCAAAACCAGCACCGACCATGCACCCTGGACACTGGTGGAGGGAAACCAGAAATACTACGCGCGGATCAAGATGCTGCGTACCATCTGCGAGGCCATGGAAGAACGGCTGGGGTAACTCGCGCCACGCGGGGGATACCCCCCGGCGGCTGGCCTGCCAGCCCGTGGACCGGCCTAGCGGTTCAGCACCTGGTCCAGCACCGACAGGCAGAACAGTACGTTCTTTTGTCGCGCACCGTTGCCCATCAGGCCGATCCGCCAGATCTTGCCCTTCAATGGTCCCAGGCCGGGTCCGATTTCCAGGTTGAATTCTTCCAGCAGACGCGCCCGCACCTGCGCGTCGTCTGCGCCAGCGGGGATACTCACGGCATTCAGCATGGGCAAACGGTATTCCGGGGCCACGACCATATCGATGCCCAGTTGCGTCAGGCCATCCCGCAGCAGGCCATGGACCTTGGCATGACGATCCCAGGCGTCCTGCAGGCCTTCTTCCTGCAGCATCAGCAGCGACTCATGCAAACCGTACAGCGCATTCACCGGTGCCGTGTGGTGGTACACCCGCGCACCACCCTCACCCCAGTACTGGGTGACCAGCTTGAGATCCAGGAACCAGCTTTGCACCGGCGTCTGCCGCCTGGCGACATAGTCCATCGCCCGCTCGCTGAAGGTGACCGGCGACAGACCCGGCGGACAGGACAGGCACTTCTGGGTGCCGCTGTACACCGCGTCGGCCTGCCAGCGATCGACGTTCACATCGATACCACCCACCGAGGTGACCGTATCGACGATGGTCAGGCAATCAAACTCGCGCGCAATGGCGCACAGGGTATCCACGTCGGAGCGAACCCCGGTCGAAGTCTCAGCGTGCACCATGGCCACCACCCGGGCATCCGGGTTTGCTTTCAGGGTGTCGCGCAGGGCATCCGGATCCACCGGCTCACCCCACTCGTTGTCGACCACGGCAAGCTCACCACCGATACGCTGCACGTTCTCGATCATGCGGGCGCCGAACACCCCGTTCCGGCATACGACCACTTTCTCGCCCGGCTGCACGAGATTCACAAAGCAGGCTTCCATGCCGGCACTGCCCGGCGCCGAGATCGGCATGGTCACTTCATTACGGGTCTGGAAAGTCGACTGCAGCAGCGACTTGATGTCATCCATCATGCCGATAAAGGTCGGGTCCAGGTGCCCGATGGTCGGACGGGACAACGCGCCCAGTACCCGCGGATGAACATTCGAGGGTCCGGGGCCCATCAGGGTGCGTACGGGAGGATGAAAAATATTGCTCATGTCTGTCGGTACCGCGGGATTAGCCAGCTTGTGAAGGGCGCAATATTAACCCGAACCGATCGTGAACGCGCGAAATCCGGCCATGCAGATCCCCAGCTGGCGTACAGCATTGCACTTTTGGGCGGCAATCAGCCGAAAGAACGAGCAATATCACGATTACTGGCCAACACTTACCGGAAAGCGGCAGTTGAGTTCGCCCGGACGAATCGGCACACTCTGGAATGAGGGGTATTTAAAAACCACGTCACCCACCTGTGACGACCACGCAAAATCAAATGGTGCGCCGGATTCTGATTCGAGCGCTTGCCTGTCCTCACCCAACGGCACGGAGGCCGGAGGACGCACCACCCAGGAGTTCAACAATATGGTTGGCAGAGGAAACAGCACCCGCAAGCGCATGCGTCACTGCGAACGCGCGATGGTGCATGCCAGGGATTACTACACCTGGCGCGAGGCGGCACTGGAACTGGATTCGCTGGAAGGCAAGGACGAGTGGAAGGAGATCGATGTTTCTCCGGACTACAACTACCGGCTGATCCGCGATCGCCTCAACCGGCTGCGCGACCTGCGCAAAAGCAACAATATCCGCGAACTGGTGTTTTTCCTGCACGAGGGTCTGCACGGAAATATGGGCAATATTTCCAGCCCGGCGCTCTACCAGCACACCCATGTCGGCACGAAACGCGTAATCCGCGAGTACCTCGACGAAACCTCGCTGGTATTGCAGTACATCTGCATGACCGATTTTCCCGATTTTCCAATTGACGAGAAAATCCGCTTTTTCAAGCGCATCGGCAAGGTCTTCGGCCGTTCCTCGCTGATGCTGTCCGGCGGCGCGACCCTGGGCATGTTCCATATTGGTGTCATCAAGGCCATGTGGAACCAGGACCTGCTGCCACGGGTGATTTCCGGATCCAGCGCCGGGTCCATCATCGCCGGCGTCGTCGGCTGCCACACCGATGACGAACTGGAAAATTTTATCGACCCTTATTACCTCTATACACAGGCCTTCCGCATGGCATCACCCGAGGATGCGTGGCGGCGCAAGGCGCTCATGGACGGCGAATACCTGGAACAGTGTTTGCGGCAGAACATGGGCGACATGACGTTCGAAGAGGCCTTCGAACGCACCGGCCGCATCATCAACATCACCATCTCGCCGGTACACGTGCACCAGCAGCCACGCCTGTGTAACTACCTGACATCCCCGACGGTGCTGCTGCGCCGCGCTTCCCGTGCCTCCTGTGGCGTACCGGGTTTGTTTCCGCCGGTGGCGATGCAGGCCAAGGACTTCGATGGCAACATCGTGCCTTACCTTCCCAGCCTGCGCTGGGCGGACGGATCACTGAAAAGTGATCTGCCGATGAAGCGGCTGGCACGCCTGCACGATGTCAATCACTTCATCGTGAGCCAGACCAACCCCCACATCGTGCCGTTCCTGACCGCAGAAAAACGACGCAAGAAGAAAGGCTTGCTTTCGTTTATACGGCACTTCGGTGGTTCGACCTACAAGGTGGTCGGAGCAGGGC
This sequence comes from Pseudomonadales bacterium, assembly GCA_041623535.1. Lineage (GTDB taxonomy): Bacteria > Pseudomonadota > Gammaproteobacteria > Pseudomonadales > JBFGWM01 > JBFJWR01. The sequence goes on along the minus strand of JBFJWR010000090.1, from coordinate 4,596 downwards.
TGCTGGATGCAGCGCGACGCAACGTGGAATCAGAATTTCTGCGCCGCCCACTGGATGAGGCCTATGCCGTCGCCACCCAGCAGTACAAGGGTGACATCACGATCATGCCCAACCTGACGCTGGGCAATTACATGGAGCTGCTGGCCAACCCGACGCCGGCGGATCTGAGCCGCTTCATGCTCTCGGGCGAACGCTCCACCTGGCCGCAGATCGAACGTATTCGGAACAACACGCTGATCAGCCGCACCATCGACACCTGTATCGAGAAACTGAAGATACGCGTGAATCAGCAACCGGCAGGACCGACTGTTGTTCCCGGCAAGACCGCCAGCCGCCCCGAGGCGCCGGCGCAGGTAGTCGGCAATCTGAAGCTGGTGAAGTAACCTGGAAGCTTTAAGCATGAACACGCACTGCCACGCGCATGCTCATTGCAAGGAAACAGCACTGGCGGATGCCGAATCCATCTGCCAGCGTCGCAATGTCCGCTTCACCCCGTTGCGACGCCGGGTGCTGGAACTGATCTGGGACAATCACGACGTCTCGCGTGCCTACGACCTGCTGGCGGCCCTGCAGGAAGAAGATCCCAAGGCCAAGCCACCGACCATTTACCGAACACTCGATTTTCTGCTCGAGCAGGGTTTTGTGCATCGTATTGAGTCGCTTAATGCCTTCGTCGGCTGTGACCATCCGGAGAAACGCCACGAGTTCCAGTTACTCATCTGCACCCGGTGCGGACTGGTGCAGGAACTCCACCAGCCGGAACTCAGCGAACGCCTGTACAACTCGGCCCGCGCCCAGGGTTTCCAGCCAGATCGACAGACCATGGAAGTCCACGGCCAGTGTGCTGACTGCCAGGCACGGTAAAAGCGCTGCCAGAAGTGGCTGAGAACACGTAACCTACTGTTTAATAGGTTTTTTATTTTACATCCGACGCATGCAACCCCAGACAGGGAATGCTGGCTTCCCGCGCACGTTTCGTTATATTATTACGTAACGATTCCTCCACGACGGCCCTGCCATGCAATTCGCTTTTCTGTTCATCAGCCTGTTGAGCCTGTCTGCCGGCCCCATCGTGTGGTTCCTGCTGCGGCAGGACACCCAGACGCGTCGCCGTCGCATGCTGTTTCGTGCCCTTGACTGGTTTGTACTGATCTCTATCACCCTGCTACTGGTTGTTGAAGTGCTGCCCGATGCACTGGCGCGTGGCGGCCTGCTGGTTCTGGGCGCGTTCACCATCGGCTTGCTGCTGCCACAGGTACTGGAAGGCCTTTTCCGGCATGCAGCCCGCACCATGCACCTGCTGGCCCTGTCGCTGGCGCTGCTCGGTATCGCCCTGCACACACTGGTGGATGGCGCCATGCTGAGCGGTGAACACGTACATGCGCTGGGCAGTGGCGAAAACGGCCTGGCTGCGGCGATCGTCCTGCACCGCGCACCAGTGGCGCTGGCTGTCTGGTGGCTGCTGTTTCCCGCGCTGGGACTGCGCTGGGCGTTACCGGCCCTGCTGTTGATGGCAGCTGCCACCCTGACCGGTTTTTTTGCCGGCCACAGCGTCGCGGCAATCCACCACTTGGTTGCAACAGCCTGGCTACAGGCATTGACCGCCGGCATGATTCTGCACGCCGTATTCAACCGTCCCCACCTGGCCGCGCATCATCAAACGCACGCCCAACCCGCCGACGTCAGCGCCAGCCCGGAACCCGCTCCGGTGGAACCAGGGCGAGTCTGAACGGCACTTTCCAAAACCTGCAGGACACACAACTGATCAAGGCCGACTTGGGGAGGGCTTAATCAGAGGTTCCCTAAGAGAGCGCTGTCGCCTTCGGAGCCGCCATGAATGGCGGCGGAGATTTAGTAAAAAGCGCTCCCCAATGCGGCCGCCCTGTGACAAACCCAACCTTTATCAGCACCGAGCATGCGACCTCGCGCATTCATAGATAAGCGCCCTGCACGCCAACAGTCGTTCACCCGACTTCAAGAATGATTTTGCCGACGTTGCGGTTGGCCTCCATCCACGTATGTGCCGCAGCCGCCTCCTGCCAGGGAAATACCCGATCGATGACCGGCCTGAGCGCGCCCTGCGCAAACGCCGGCATCGCCTGCGCAGCAAGCTCTGCGATCACCTGTTGCTTCCGCGCAGCATGGTTGCGCAGGGTGTGCGAAAAAATACTCAGGCGCTTCTGCAGCCACTTCGCCATCTGCACCCGCTCGATGGTATGCCCACCCTGCAGGCCCAGCACGACCAACCGGCCATCCATCGCCAGGCTGTCGATGTTACGGCTGAAATAGGCAGCGCCCACCACGTCGAGGATCATGTCCACGCCCTGCCCGCCGGTTTCGGCCATGACGAACTCGGGAAATTCCTGCTCCCGGTAGTTGCAGCCGGCTGCCGCGCCCAGTTCCAGGCAACGGTCAATCTTGTCCTGCGAACCGGCGGTAACCAGCACGCGCACACCACGCCAGGCCGCCAGCTGAATCGCTGCCGTACCCACCCCGCTGGCACCGGCATGCAGCAGCACGGTCTCGCCGGCCTGCACGCCGGCCAGCAGGAACAGCGCGTGCCAGGCGGTCGCAAATACTTCGGCAATCCCGGCACCCTCGATATACGAAACGGCAGCAGGCAGTTGCAGGACGTAATCCTCGTGTACGGCAACATACTCGGCATAACCGCCCCCGCCCAGCAGCGCACACACCCGGGCACCCGGCTGCAGTTTGTGCACACCGGAACCGCACTGTACAACCTCTCCGGAGACCTCCAGGCCGGGTATCTCGCTGGCTCCCGCGGGGGGCGGATAGAGGCCGCGCCGCTGCAGGCAGTCGGCACGATTCACCCCGATTGCACAGCTGCGAATCAACACCTCGCCCGGCCCGGGTACCGGCCGGGGGGCACGGCCCATGCGCAGTTGCTCCGGCCCGCCCGGCGCGGCCACTTCGATGATCTGCATGGCAATCTTCCCGGACAGAAAAAAACAAAGTCTAATCATCAGTAACAGGCCGTCCAGCCCCCGGCGGCGTATAATCAAGGGACTGCTGGCAACGCGACTGCTTAGATCATGATCGAAACCACCGAAACCGTACTGATTCCGCGGCCAATTGATGAAGTGTTTCGCTACGTCGCGGACTTCTCGAATATCGCGGAATGGGATCCGGGCATCAGCGCATCGGAAAAAACCTCCGCCGGTTCGGTGGGCGTCGATACCAGCTACCTGGTCATCGTGGCCTGGGGGCTCTCGAGCCTGCCTGCGGAGTACACCATCAAGACCTGGGATGCACCGCACCACGCAGTGCTGGAAGGCAGCGGCAAAGGTTTTACGGCCTGTGATGACATCCATTTCGAGGACGCCAACGGCAGCACACTGATACGCTGGAACGCCACCGTAAGCCCGGACAATTCCAACGCCGTGACCGAACTGCTGCTCGGGCAGGTCTTCAAGTATTACGGACGGCGCACCATGCGTCACCTGGAGAAAGCCTTCGAGGAACGACCGGCGCCCGGCCCCACATGGACGCAGACGCTGGCCGATACCCTGGTTGTTCCCGGCATGCTCAGCTTTACCCGTTTCGGCTACGAGCGTCATCGGCGCAACTGGACACCCCTGGTGGCGAATCTGCGTGACCGCACCATCGTCGTCACCGGTGCAACATCCGGCCTCGGCCGAGCCTGCGCAGAACGCCTGGCCGAACTGGGCGCATCCGTGATCATGGTCGGGCGCAACGCGGAAAAACTCGCGCATTGCGTCGATGACATACGCATGCAGACCGGCTCTGCAACCGTACGCGGCGAAGTGGCAGACCTGTCCCTGATGCAGGAAGTACGTGCACTGGGGGAGCGCCTGAACAATGAACCGGCCATCCATGTGCTGGTGAATAATGCCGGCGTACTGCTGCAGAAACGCGAAGAAACGACCGAAGGCCTGGAAAAATCGTTCGCCACCAACCTGCTGGGCCATTACCTGCTGACGCACCTGTTGCTGGACAAGTTGCAGGCGTCCGCCCCGGCGCGCATCGTCAACGTATCCTCCGGCGGCATGTACACGCAGCGCATTCGCGTCGATGACCTGCAGTTCACTGACAAAAAATGGGATGGCACGGTTGCCTATGCGCGCCAGAAACGCGGCCAGGTCATTTTCACCGAAATGCTGGCAGAAAAACTGGCAGATACCGACGTCGTGGTGCACGCCATGCATCCCGGCTGGGCCAACACGCCGGGCGTGGAAACCTCGCTACCCGCTTTTCACAAGAAAACCCTGAACTGGCTGCGCTCGCCGGAAGAAGGGGCAGATACCATGGTCTGGCTGGCTGCGGCCCCGGAGGCAGCCCTCTGCACCGGGAAATTCTGGCTGGACCGCCAGCCGCGCAAGACCCATGTGCTGCCCGGCACGAAGGAAGCACCCGGAGAACGCCGGGCGCTGTGGAGCGCCCTGCATGATCTTGCCGGCCTGCCGGAGGAATGATCTGACGGGTGATATACCACCCCGTGGAATCATCGCGTCCGGGCAGGTATTTGTACGAAAAAATGCCGTGAGAAATTGGACAGCCGGGTTCAAGGCCGCTCGTAGTACGACTTCATGAAAGCGATACCCGGCGCCAGCACCT
>JBFJWR010000089.1:0-9881 GCA_041623535.1 Pseudomonadales bacterium | reverse complement strand
TGGCCAGCGTGGCCCTGGGCCTGGGCGCCTCGATACGCCACTTTCGGGGCGGTCCGCTGGACCGGTCGCTGCTGCTGGTACTTTGCCTCGGTGGCGTGCCCGGCGTCGTACTCGGCACCATGGGCATCCTGCAGGTACCTGAAGCATGGGCCCGGCTCGCACTGGGCATTCTGACCGCCGGTCTGGGCATCTACTCCATCGCCCGCCCGAATCTCGGCCTGCACCCGGCACCGCGCCATCGCGACCTGGCTGGCCTGCTGCAGGGTGCCGCCTGCCTGTTCCTGATCGGCGTGATCAACGGCTCACTGACGTCCGGCAGCGGCCTGTTCGTCACCCTCTGGCTGGTCACCTGGTTCGGGCTCGATTATGCGCGCGCCGTCGCCTACACCCTTATCGTCGTGGGTCTGCTCTGGAATGGAACCGGGGCGCTTTCGCTGGGGCTGCAGACCCGCATTCAATGGGACTGGATGCCGGCACTGTTGCTTGGTTCGCTGCTGGGGGGGTATGCCGGTGCGCACTGGAGCCAGGTGCAGGGCAGCGGCCTGGTGAAAAGAGTCTTCGAGGGCATCACCTTGCTGGTCGGAGTGAAGCTGATGTACGACGGGGCGCTTTTGCTGATGAGCTGAGCGCTCAGCGCACCCCGTAGCGATCGCGGTACTTCCGGATCTCACCGGCATAACGCTGCTGTTCGGGCTGGCCACCGGCCACCGTATCGAGAAATTCCACCAACTGGCTGAGCCCGGCAATACAGGTCACCGGAAAACCCTGTTCCTCGCGCAGTTCCTGCACGGCCGACCGGTCGCCCTGGCCACGCTCCTCGCGGTCCAGTGCCAGCACCGCGCCAGCCACGCTGGCTCCCTGCGCCTGGATCAAATCGATGGACTCGCGGATCGCGGTGCCGGCCGTAATCACATCATCGAGAATCAGGACCCGTCCCTGCAGCGGCGCCCCCATGATCACGCCGCCCTCGCCATGACTCTTGCGTTCCTTGCGATTGAAGCTGACCGGCACCGGGATCTTCCGCTGCTCGCTCAGCGCGATGGCCGTTGCGGTCGCGAGCGGAATACCCTTGTATGCCGGCCCGAACAGTTGGTCGAAAGCTAGCCCTGCAGCCCCGATGGCTGCCGCATAGCAATGGCCGAGCACGGCCAGTTCCGCACCACTGGCAAACGCGCCGGCATTGAAAAAGTACGGGCTGATACGCCCGGATTTCAGCTCAAACTCGCCAAAACGCAGTGCGCCACAGGCGATCGCGGTTTCCAGAAATTGCTGTTGAAAAGGCTGCATGGTGATTGACCCGGGCCGGAACGCTCCGGATCATAGCAGCCCGATCCCGACCGCGTTAAGGACTGTGTCTTGAAGATTGTCTCCGTGAACGTCAATGGAATTCGCGCCGCCGCCCGCAAGGGCTTCTACGACTGGATGCTGCGCGAGCAAGCGGACGTGGTGTGCCTGCAGGAACTGAAGGCCACCGAAGACCAGCTCACCGATGCGCTGTTTCATCCGCCCGGTTATCACCGTTACCTGTTCTGCGCCGAGAAAAAGGGCTACAGCGGTGTGGGCCTGTACTGTCGGAAGCAGCCTGAAAAGGTCCAGTACGGCCTGGGTTTCGACCTTGCGGACCAGGAAGGCCGCTACATCCAGGCGGATTTCGATGGCTTCAGTGTTGCCTCGCTGTACCTGCCCTCGGGATCCAGCAGCGAAGAACGACAGGCCGAGAAATACCGGTTTATGGATGCCTTAGAGCCCTTGCTGGCACAAATGCGACGCCGGCGCCGGGAGTTCGTGCTGTGTGGCGACTGGAACATTGCGCACAAGGAAATCGACCTGAAAAACTGGCGCGGCAACCGCAAGAACTCCGGCTTCCTGCCCGAGGAACGTGCGTGGATGGACCGGTTGTACGGTGAGTGGGGCTGGGTCGACGGCTTTCGCGTCGTCAATCCGGATGCGGATCAGTACACGTGGTGGTCCAACCGTGGCCAGGCCTGGGCGAAAAACGTGGGTTGGCGCATCGATTACCACGTCATCACGCCCGGCCTGCAGGATCGGGTCGTCGCGGCCGAGATCTACAAGGACGAACGGTTTTCTGACCATGCGCCCCTGACACTGACCTACGCCGACGAGCCCTAGCAGGCTCGCCCCGGAACCAGCCACGCAGGTTGCTGATTCCGGGCAGGCTGATACACCGCAGGACGCGGCTTACCGGCAATCAGCTAGGTGGTCGCCTGGCGGACTTCCAACTGGATATCGAACAGTTCCTGCATGCCGTTTTCGGCGAGACCCAGCATATCGTCCAGTTCGGCCCGCGAAAAAGGTGCGGCCTCGGCGGTGCCCTGGATTTCGATGAATCCCTGGTCCCTGGCCATCACCACGTTCAGGTCAGTATCTGCCTTGCTGTCTTCGGCGTAATCGAGATCCAGCACCGGGGCGCCCTGGTAAACGCCGACCGACACTGCGGCGACCTGTGTCAGTTTCGGTTCCTGGCGCAGCCGGCCCTTTTCCTGCAATCCGGCCAGCGCGTCGGCCAATGCCACCCAGCCGCCGGTAATTGCAGCCGTGCGGGTACCGCCATCGGCCTGCAACACGTCGCAATCGACCGTGATCGTGTGGTCACCGAGGGAACGCAGGTCCATGGCGGCCCGCAGTGAACGGCCAATCAGGCGCTGAATTTCCAGTGTGCGACCGCCCTGGCGTCCGCGGCTGGCCTCGCGCGACATGCGACTGCCGGTGGAGCGTGGCAACATGCCGTATTCAGCAGTGATCCAGCCGCGCCCCTCGCCACGCAGGAAGCGCGGAACCCCTTCATCCACGGAAGCAGTACAAAGCACCTTGGTCGCGCCAAATTCCACCAGTACGGAGCCTTCCGCATGGCACGTATAATTGCGCGTAATACGCACCGGTCGTAACTGGCCGGCAGTCCTGCCACTGGGACGCATGGCGATACTCCTGAGTTTGGGGGCGGCCATTATAGCGGCAACAGGGTCGGGTTTTCGGCTATACCGAAACAATCAGCAAACGAAGGAACCACAGCATGATTCGCAGCATGACGGCATACGCCAACGGCACCCAGCACTGCGGCAATGCCAGCATCGAGTGTGAAATCCGCTCGGTGAACCACCGCTACCTTGATGTGCAGTTCCGCCTGCCGGAGGGCCTGCGCCGCCTTGAACCGCAACTCCGCGACCTGGCGCGCAAGCAGCTCAAACGCGGCAAGGTCGAATGCAGCCTGCGACTGCGCCACGAGGTCGAGGACGGTGGCCTGTTGCTGGACATGGAGCGGGTTGAAAAGCTGATCCAGGCCAGCCGCCAGATCGCCGCCCTGACCGAGAGCGAAACCATCGTGAATCCGCTGGAGATCCTCCGCTGGCCAGGCGTCCAGCAGGAAGCGGAACCGGATGTCGACGGCCTGGAAGAAGACGTGCTCGAGTTGTTCCAGTCGACGCTGGACGACCTGCAACTGGGACGCGAACGGGAAGGGCAGGCGCTGGCAGCAGCCGCTTCGGAACGCAGCCAGGGCCTGCAGGCGCTGGCATTGCGGGTCCGCTCGGCGCTGCCCGACATTCGCGCCCAGTTCGAGGAACGCCTGCGCGAGCGGCTCCAGGTACTCCCGGAAGAAGTGGCCGAGGCACGCCTGGAGGCCGAAATCGTGCTGCTCGCACAGCGCATGGACGTGGCGGAGGAACTGGACCGGCTGGATGCCCATCTCGAGGAGATCGACAACATTCTGCGGGGTCGCGAGGCCGGTGTTGGCAAGCGGCTGGACTTCCTCGCCCAGGAGTTGAACCGCGAGGCCAATACGCTGGGTTCCAAGTCAGTCACCGTCTTCACCAGCACTGAAGCGGTCGAGGCGAAAGTGCTGATCGAGCAGCTACGCGAACAAATTCAGAATATTGAGTAGAATCACAGGCTTCGGCGCTGGATACACGCATATGGCAAATCCCGGATCTCTTTTTATCGTCTCAGCGCCTTCCGGTGCGGGCAAAACCAGCCTGGTCAACGCCCTGACCGGACGGGACGAGCGTGTGCACGTGTCCGTCTCACATACCACCCGGGCGATGCGTCCCGGCGAGGAAGACGGCGTAAATTACTTCTTCGTCGATAAAGAACGCTTCGAGGACATGCAGCGGTCCGGGAATTTTCTCGAATCTGCCGAGGTCTTCGGCAACTGCTACGGCACTTCCAGCGAGTGGGTGGAACTACAGGTACGGGCCGGGAATGACGTGATCCTGGAGATCGACTGGCAGGGCGCACAGCAGGTTCGCAATGAATGGCCCGACTGTGTATCCATATTTATCCTGCCGCCGTCCCGCGACACCCTGCTGGAGCGCCTGACCAAGCGTGGCCAGGACGATTCGTCGATCATCGAGCAGCGGATGCACAAGGCGGTCTCCGAGATGTCCCATTACATGGATTACGACTACCTGGTGGTCAACGACGATTTCGAGCGGGCGCTGGGCGACCTGCACGCCATTCTGCGGGCCCGCCGGCTCGAGACCATGGCCCAGGAAATCGGCAATGCCCGGCTGCTTGACGATTTATTGTTCTAAGCCCCCCGCTTCGGTTAGAATCGCTCCCCCTTTCAATTCCCGAGTCGAGGATCAGCATGGCCCGCGTCACCGTAGAAGACTGCCTGGATCACGTAGATAACCGTTTTGACCTGGTAGTCCTGGCCACCCGCCGGGCCCGCAGCCTGATCAATTCCGGCAAAGAACCACTGGTCGCCCCGGAAAACGACAAACCCACCGTCATTGCCCTGCGGGAAATCGCCACCGGCGAGATCACCCGCGAGTACCTCGACCAGGTGGATGCTGAAGAAGCGGCCGAAGAGCGCTTCGAAGAAGTACGCCAGGAAGAAGACGCCGACTAGTCTCTGGCTCCTGCGTGGCCGACGTCGTTTGCCGGAAAGCTGATACACTTTTCAGTAACCATCCAGCAATACGCCGACGGGCGGCCTGAACAACTTGCAAGACATCCGTGTTTTTGCCGAGCGCCTTGAAGATTACCTGAGCCACGATCAGGTTCGTCAGGTTTGCCGGGCGTATTATTACGCCGAACAGGCGCACGATGGTCAGATGCGGCAGACCGGCGAGGCCTACATCAGCCACCCCCTGCAGGTCGCCAACATCCTCGCCGATATGCACATGGACGCGCAGAGCCTGATGGCGGCGCTGCTGCACGACGTTATCGAAGATACCGGCATCACCCGCGATTCACTGGCCTCCCAGTTCGGCGAAAGCGTTGCCGAACTGGTCGAGGGCGTCAGCAAACTCAAGCACATCAAGTTTGAATCCCGGGCCCAGGCCCAGGCCGAAAATTTCCAGAAAATGGCGCTGGCCATGGCGCGCGATATCCGCGTGATCCTGGTCAAGCTGGCCGACCGCCTGCACAACATGCGCACCATCTACGCACTGGGCATCGAGAAACGCCGGCGCATTTCCCGCGAAACCCTCGAGATGTATGCGCCCATCGCGCATCGCCTGGGCATGCACAACCTGCGTGTCGAACTCGAGGAGCTGGGCTTCCGCAGTCTTTACCCGATGCGTGCAGAGCGCATCCAGGCTGCGGTACTCAGCAGTCGCGGCAACCGCAAGGAACTGGTCGAGAAGATCCGCGAAGCGCTTTCGGACTGCCTGCAGCGCGAGAACCTCGACGGCCGCATCCTCGGGCGCGAGAAGCACCTGTACAGCATCTACCGCAAGATGAAGGAGAAGCACCGGTCCTTCGGCGAGATCATGGATGTCTATGCGTTCCGCATCATCGTCGACAACGTCGACACCTGTTACCGCGTGCTGGGTGCTGTCCACAATTACTACAAGCCGGTGCCGGGCCGCTTCAAGGATTACATCGCCATCCCCAAGGCCAACGGCTACCAGTCACTGCACACCAGTCTGCTGGGCATGCACGCCGTGCCCATAGAAATCCAGATCCGTACAGAAGAAATGGAAGCCATGGCGAATAACGGCATCGCCGCGCACTGGCTGTACAAGATGGACCAGGAAGACGGCACCCATCACCGCGCACGGGAATGGGTCAAGGGCCTGCTGGAACTGCAGAAACATGCCGGCAATTCGCTGGAATTCATCGAGAACGTCAAGACCGACCTGTTCCCCGACGAGATTTACCTGTTCACACCCAAGGGCAACATCCTCACCCTGCCGCATGGCGCGACACCGGTCGATTTTGCGTACGCCGTTCATACCGATGTCGGTCACGCCTGCGTGGCATGCCGCATCGACCGGCGCCTGGCGCCGCTGAGTGAGAAGCTGACCAGTGGCCAGACCGTCGAGGTCATCACCGCGCCCGGGGCGCGGCCCAACCCCGGCTGGCTGTCCTTCGCGGTATCCGGCAAGGCGCGCTCGAACATTCGCCATTTTCTCAAGCACCAGCAACGTTCGGACTCCGAGGCCCTTGGCACCCGCTTGCTGAGCAAGGCGCTGGCCGCGCTGGAAACCACCATGGACATGGTTTCGCAGGACCAGTTGGAAAAACTGCTGCGCGAATACCGGCACGAGACGCTGGCCGACCTGTACGCCGAGATCGGCATCGGCAACCGGCTGGCCAGCGCGGTGGCCCGTCAGTTGTTACCAGCAGTGACCGGCAGCAATCCCGCGGGCCGCGGCCCGGAACTGGTTGTCTCGGGGCGCGAGGATGCGGTCATCACCTGTGCCCGTTGCTGTCACCCGATTCCAGGCGACCCCATAGTCGGTCATATCAGTTCCGGCCGCGGCATGGTCATTCACCGTGAAGGCTGCAACAACATTGCCGAGTTCGCCCAGGATCCAAGCAAGTGCGTACATCTGCGCTGGGACGACCAGGTGGTCGGCGAGTTCACCGTGGATCTGCGCCTGGAATGCGGGAACGAACGCGGCGTACTCGCCATGGTCGCCACCACGATTACCAACGCCGAGGCAGGTATTGAACGGATGTCGGTGGAGGACCGCGATGCGCGCTTCTCCACCCTGCACGTGTCATTGCGCCTGCAGGATCGCGTGCACCTGGCCCGGGTCATGAAGGGCCTGCGCAAGCTGCAGGCGATCACGCGGATTACCCGGGTACGCAACTAGCGCCGCGCGATCCGCTTCTTCTGCTAGCATGAGCGACTTCGTTGCACAGCCACGCAGGAGTCGCCCCGTGACCACCCGAACCATCATCCAGACCGACCAGGCGCCCGCTGCCATTGGTACCTATTCACAGGCCGTGGTTGCCGGCCGGCAGGTATTTTTATCCGGACAGATTCCGCTGGATCCGCAAACCATGGAACTGGTCGGCGGCGATGACATGGCCGGGCAGATCGTGCAGGTGTTCGAGAATCTTGCCGCGGTCTGTGGTGCCGCGGGCGGCTCTCTCAATGATATCGTCAAGCTCAATGTGTTCCTGACCGACCTGGCGAATTTTCCGACCGTGAACGAAATCATGGCGCGTTATTTCAAGGCGCCGTACCCCGCACGCGCGGCAATCGGTGTGGCGGCCCTGCCGCGAGGCGCCGGCGTGGAAATGGACGCCATCATGGTTCTGCAGCACGACTACAGCTACTGATCCAGCAGGCTGCTGCGGTAATCGGGAAAGCGGAAACGATACCCGAGTTGCAGCGCCGCAGCATTTGAGAGTCGGCGGCCGGATGGTTCGCTGTCGTGCGCGACCTGCAGGGCCGGCAGGCCTTCCTGTTCGCGCAGAAAATTGACCACCTCGCTGTAGCGGGCGGGAAGATGATCAACACCAATCAGACACTGCGGCAATTCAGCGCCTGATTCGGCGCGCTCCAGCAGGTGCGCCAACAGGCCGGCACAGTCTGCGCGGTGTATGCGGTTGGTCCAGCGATCCTGCAACAGCATATCTGCAGGCAGTTCGCAGGCCCTGCGGCGCAAAGAGGAGCGGCCGGGGCCGCAAATCCCGGCAAAGCGCAACGCGACATGCGAGCGCACCGCTTGCCGCGCCACAGCTTCCGCCTCGAGCAGGATCTCGCCGCGAAAATTATCCGGGGCCGGGGCGGTGGATTCATCCACCCACTCACCAGGCGCACCGCTGTACACCGCACTGCTGGATACAAAGATCCACAGCGCCGGCGGTTCCGGCAGGGCATCCAGCAGCCGGGCCTGCCCGGTTACATAGGTGGTGTGATAGGCGTCGGGGGTGCGTTCATCCGGTGCCACCGCGTACACCACGCAATCCACCTCGGGCAGGGGTGGTAACGGAAGGCGCAGGTCTGCCTGTACGCCCCGCACGCCGGCTGGCAGTTTTCGCCGGCCACGACGGATGGCATGTACTTCCCGGTTTTTTTCCAGCAGTATCCCGGCAAGCGCACTCCCGACATCTCCGCAACCGGCAATCAGCACCCGTGGACGATTTTGCATCCGGCCCTCTCCCGCAACACCACCTGTCTGCCGGTATTGTCGCATGACGGCGGCGACTGATCCGGTAACCACCCTGCCGGGGATCGGCCCCAAAATGGAGTTGGTCCTGGCCCGGCTCGGCATCGAAAACCTGCTGGATATGGCCCTGCACCTGCCGTCGCAGTACCAGGATCGCACGCGCGTCATACCCCTCGCCGAACTGAAGGATGGAGACGAATGCGTAACGGACGGGCAGATCGAAGGCGCCCAGGTACAGTTCGGCCGGCGCCGCATGCTGCTGGTGCGTGTCCGCGACGGTAACCACAGCCTCGTATTACGTTTTTTCCACTTCACCGGCGCGCAACAAAAACGCTTTGAACAGGCAGGCCGTGTGCGCCTGTTCGGCACCATGCGACTGGGCAATCAGTCGCTGGAATGTGTCCACCCGGAGTACCAGTTATACGACGACGTCGCGCCCGCGCTGGCAGAATCACTGACGCCGGTTTATCCCCTGTGCGAGGGCCTGACACAGGTGCGCCTGCGAAAACTCACCGAACAGGCCCTGGATCGCCTGGCCGATACGAACCTGGAACTGATTCCTCCCGCAGTGCTGCCGGATACCATTCGCCAGCCGCTACTGGAAGCCCTGCGCTCGGTCCATCGGCCACTGGCGCAGGATCAGACCGGGCAGGTGGAACGCTCCGCGCAACGTGTAAAGATCGAAGAACTTGTTGCCCACCGGCTGGCGATGCGGCGCCGGCGCCAGTATCGCGAAGACCTCCGGGCGCCGGTACTGGACAATCATCAGCTCGCCACCGATTTCCTGGCGGCGCTGCCGTTTCGACCCACCGCCGGACAACAGGCAGCCATCCGGGAAATCCAGGCCGACCTGGCACAGCGCTTTCCGATGCGCAGGCTGCTGCAGGGCGATGTCGGCTGCGGAAAAACCGTGGTCGCAGCGGCTGCTGCCTGTTCCGCAGTCCGCAGTGGTTTCCAGGTGGCGGTGATGGCGCCCACCGAACTGCTTGCCGAACAACTGGCACGCACGCTGGGTGACTGGCTGCAACCGCCAGGCTGCCCGGTTGCCTACCTCAGCGGACGGAATACCGAGCGCGCCCGCCGACCGGTACTCGCCGGCCTGGCCGATGGCTCTGTGCCCCTGATCGTGGGGACCCATGCACTGTTTCAGTCCAGCGTGGAATTCCGGCAACTGGGACTGGTGATTATCGATGAACAGCACCGCTTTGGCGTGGCGCAGCGCCTGGCGCTGGCCGACAAGGGCGCCGGGGCAGGCACACCCCACCAGCTGATCATGACCGCGACGCCGATCCCGCGCACGCTGAGCATGAGTTTTTATGGCGACATCGATTTCACATCGATTCGGGAACTGCCGCCGGGCCGCACGCCGGTGCAGACCATCGCCCTGTCCGTGGGGCGACGCAATGAAGTGATCGAGCGCATCGCCGGGGCCTGCAAGGCGGGACGGCAGGCGTACTGGGTTTGTACGCTGATCGAGGATTCCGAAAACCTGCAGGCTCAGGCCGCCGAGGA
>JBFJWR010000088.1:0-9881 GCA_041623535.1 Pseudomonadales bacterium | reverse complement strand
CTGGGGTACGACGCGGCACGCGGTTTCATCATCGCGCAGGACGAGATATCCCGGTACGTCGATCAACTTGCGCCCTCCGAGGCGGCTGCGACCCGCGCGCGTGGTGAAATCCTGCAGAACAAGCGGGATACCTTCTTACGCGTGGAAGAACTGCGAGCCTCCTTTCCCGAGATTCTGGCCGGCCTGGAAACCCAGGCCGCCACCCGGGTGCTGCTGAACCGCGAGCGGGCAGTTATTCAGCGACTGGTGGGAGCCGGCGTGCTGGACAAACCGGAAGCCGAGCGCCTGGTAGACGAGGTGGAACACAAGATGAAGGCGCTGCGGAACCTGCCGCTGAATGTGCCCAAGATTGACGCGCGCACCATGCTGGCGCGCGTCGACTGGATAGCCGGGCTGCCCGAGGAAATGGCTGCGCGGCTGGCGCGAGTCGCCGAGGTGACGATACATGCCGCAGACGAAGACCTGCTGCACGCCGGCAAGTCGGCGCCTGCACTGCTGGTGATCAGTCGCGGTTCGGTGGAGGAACTGTCCGGCGACCCACAGGCCTGCCAGATTGAGGAAGTGCACGGGGCCGGTGCCGTGCTGGGTGAGCATTCCATCGTCGAGGGCCACCACCAGCGCGGCGTACGCACCGCGACCCCGGTTGAAGCGGTTTGGCTCAAGGGCAACGGACTGAAAACCATACTGGCGGAATCCCCGCAACTGAAAGCTGCAATCCGCAAGGCGTTGCAGGCGCGGGCTGAGAAAGTGGAAGTGATACCGGAAGCCGAGGAGCAACCCCCGTCATCCTGAGCGAAGGGCGCAGCCGCATCACTCTGTCATCCTGAGCGGAGTGCGAAGCCGTCCCACCACCCCCGTCGCCCTGAGCGGAGCGCGTAGCGCGAAGTCGAAGGGTCTCGTTGGGGTGCGCAGTACTCGAGCAGAGCGAAGTATACTGGCCGAGATCCCTCCACTCGCTCCGCTCGGTCGGGACGACAGTTACTTGTCATCCTGAGCGGAGTGCGAAGCACGAAGTCGAAGGACCTCGCGCAGACGAAGCAAACTGTGAGGTGGCAGCACGAAGTCGAAGGACCTCGCGCAGACGAAGCAAACTGTGAAGTGGCAGCCCGAAGTCGAAGGGCTTTGCACTGGATGACGAGACGCCGGGTGAGTGCGTCGTACTGATTCCGAGATCCTTCGACTGCGGCACCGCTACGCGCTGCCTCCGCTCAGGACGACAAATAGGCCGTCATCCTGAGCGGAGTGCGAAGCACGAAGTCGAAGGACCTCGGACGTTTTGCGAAATAGGGGGCGTGTTGCGCATCGACCCGGAGATCCTTCGACTCCGGCATCGCTACGCGCCGCCTCCGCTCAGGACGACGGGGGCGCCTCAGAAGTTCCAGCTGGCGCGAACGTGAAAACTGCGTTCCACATCCGCCTGCGGGCCGGTGATAAAAGCCTGGCGGATCTCCGATTGCTGATCATCCAGCAGGTTTTTGCCGATCAGTGACAGCTCGATGTCTTTGACCGGCTTCCAGCCGACGCGGGCATCCATGTTGACGTAGGCATTGATGCCCTGCGCCGGGATGTCACTGACATGGCGCAGCCAGAAGTCCAGCGCGATGTCATTGTCGAGATCCATCTGCGAGCGCAGGTTGGCCTGGTGGCGTGGGCTCTGCCGGTGCAGGTCAGAGGCTGCCTGGTTGAAAGTGGTCGGTGGAGGCTCGGGTTTTTCCAATTCCAGGGTCACATGGAAATGGCTGTAATCCGCACGCAGACGCCACCAGGGCAGTGCCTGCCAGTTAACCGCAATCTCGCCGCCGACAGCCTTGCCTTCCAAGTTGTTGTCCCGGAGCAGTGGCTGGATAAGGTAGCCCGGCCCTACTTCCACCGGGCCCAGTACCTGCGAATTCAGGTTGCTGTACTCGTTGTAGAACAGCGCCAGGTCGAGGTTCAGATTCGACTGGGTGTTGAACCGGTATCCGAGCTCCCAGGCGGTGAGTTCCTCGGATTCAACTTCCCGGACATCTTCATCACCGCGCAATTCGACCAGCAGTGGTGCGACACCGAAGGCCGGGCTGGCCGGATCATTGGCGGCAAAGGAAACCAGAGACAAGGCCCGCATATCCCGGTTGGCGCGCGACGGTGTGCGTAGCGCACGTGACAATGCTCCCCAGAAGACATGGTTTTCGGCCGCCAGCCAGGTGAATCGTGCATTGGGCTGGAACTCGACACCGGTGTATTCACTTTTCTCGATCTTGGTGCCCAGCGTGAAGCGCAACTCGTCATCCAGAAGCCGGATTTCATCCTGCAGAAAGCCGGAAAACAGCTCCAGCGTGTCGGATCTCTCCCAGGTGGAAAAGTTGCCGGGTTCGATGGTGTTGTACAGTGAGCGGGCGCCCACACCCCAGATCAGGTGATGATTTTCCTGCGCCAGGAAACCGTGCTGAAATTCGACATCAAACGTGCGCGTCTGTGTGCCGACCACGGTGTTCTGGTAGGAATAATCGTAGTAGCCCTGCAGCGACCAGTGCTCGCCGCTGTCATAGGATTCGCTCCAGCGGCCCAGCAGGTGATAGGTGCGGCTGATTTTGCGGGGCTGATTCTGATTGAATGAGGGTGCCGGTAAAAGAGGAGCCGGAGCAAATGGCTCGTTGATGACTTCGTTTGCGATCATGCGCATCACGTCACCTTCGATGAGAAGCTCGCCATGAGCGAGTTCCGTGTCGGTACGAAACCCCACGCGGTTGGTATACCAGTTGTCGTGGGTATCCTGACCGTTCGTGTCGACCATTCCGTCATGATTTTTGTAGCTGCCGAACACGCGGTAATGCGTCTTGTTCTTCCCATCGGTAAAACTGGTTTCCCCGCCCTGACCACCATAGAGCAGCACGCGTTCTTCATCCCCGACTCCGGCGGTCAGGAGCGAGCCGTGGGTGTCACGGGCATTCCGGGTCATGACATTGATAATGCCGTTGACCGCGTTGGCCCCCCAGAGGGTTGCGCCGGGCCCGAGGATTACCTCGATGCGTTCCACTTCCTCAACCGGCAGGTCCTGCAGGGGCCAGTAGGTGCCGGCGAAGGTCGGGTCATAGGTGGACCGACCGTTGATCAGGGTCAGCAGCTTGCGGGTAAAGCGGGAGGGAAAGCCACGCGCGGATACTGCCCACTGGTTGCTGTTGATTCGATGCACCATGACTCCGGGCACCATGCGTAACGCTTCCGGCAGGGAGTTGATGCCCGCGCGGCGGATATCGTCGGCACTGATCACATGGATTGCTGCTGCCGACTCCGATAGCTTCTGTTCCTGCTTGGTAACACTGATGACTTTTACTTCCACCAGTTCCCGCAGGTCGAGATCAAAAATATCGACCTCGGCCTGGGTCGCAATACTCCACGGCAGGCTAATGGCCAATGCACATAATGCCCAGGGCGATTGTCTGAACAGGGCGGGGCTGGCGGGGTGGCGGGGTATGCGGTTTATCTGCGACGATCCATCGTGCATCATGCGTGGACTCCGGCGGCTACACCGTCCATCTGAATATAGTTGCTTAAATGTAGCACCTGATGGCAAAAGTGGCCTGAATTCTGCGTTGCGAGTGTGGCCCCTGTCGCAGCGCGCCCGAATTCGGACTATCGTTCATACCATGGCAAGGCGGCTGACTTGGGGCTTCCCGGGGCAAAAGGGATGGCAATAGCAATTTCATGCGCAGATTGATCGGATTCGGTGCCGCATTCCTGCTGATTGGTATCTGGTTTTCCGCCGGTGCCGTGGCTTTCTTCCTGCAATCCAAGCAACCGCGTTATTCCGGCTACGAGGTTCTGCCGGGCCTGACCCACATGGGCGAGGTCAAGTTCGACAACTGGGGCATCCCGCACATCAAGGGTGACACCGAAGAGGATGTGTACCGCATGCTGGGGTACCTGCATGCGCAGGACCGGCTGTTTCAGATGGAGATGTCACGGCGCGTCGCCCGTGGTGAACTGGCCGAGATTCTCGGGCCCGACCTGGTGCCGGTGGATCGCCTGTTCCGTTCGCTGCGTCTGGCCCAGCATGCCCGTGAATGGGTGGCGGATTTCCGTCTGGACAGTCCCGAGGGACGTGCCGCGCAGGCCTACATAGAAGGGGTCAATCACTATATCGACAAGGGCGCGACGCCCATTGAGTTCTTGCTGATAGACATTCCCAAGCGGCCGTTCACGCTGGAAGACAGTGTGGCGATCGCCGGCTACATGGCTTATGGATTTTCCACCGGACTCTATGCCGATCCCCTGCTGTCCCATGTGAAAGCGCGCTACGGCGAAGCCTACCTGGCCGACCTGGGGTATGACCGCGGAGCCGGGCCATGGGTCGCTGAAGCAATCCCCGAACCGAAAATGACGGCTCCTCCGACGACACCCGGGCAGATCCCCGGTGCAACGGATGAAGGCGTGCATGGCCTGCCGGATGGTGAAACAGAGGAGCCACAGGACGTCTCTGCAGAGGATGTCGAATCCGTGGAAGAGGGTTCGCCTGTCGGGCAGGATGCGCCCGTCGAGGGCAGTATTCCTGCGGTTCCCGGTGCGCGCCGGGCCGTGGAAGCGCTGGAGCCGCTGGTGGCGCTCCTGCATGACCTGGATGGCCGCTTGCCCTGGGCGGGCAGCCTGTCCGGCAGCAATGCCTGGGCACTGGGCGGGTCGCGGACACACTCCGGCAAGCCCATCCTGGCCAGTGACCCGCACGTCGCGTTTTCGCAACCTTCGGTGTGGTACGAGGCGCAACTCACGGTGCAACCCCCGAAAGCCGCTGCCCCGGTCTTTGACCTGTACGGGCATCACCTCGCCGGGGTGCCGTTCGCCCTGCTGGGCCACAACTTCGACATGGCCTGGGGCGTGACCATGTTCAAGAACGATGACGTGGATCTGTACATCGAGGAGATCAATCCGGCCAACTCCACCGAGGTGAAATATCGTGGCACATGGCAGCCACTGAAAGTGGTTGACGAGGTGATTCGGGTCAAGGGCGGGCAGGATGTTTTGCACACGGTTCGTATCACTCCGCATGGGCCGATTCTGAATGACGTGGTGCCGGGGCTGGCGGCCAGCCCCAATCCGGTGGCGCTGAAGTGGGGCTGGCTGAGCAAGGAAAACGACCTGCTGGGCGCTGCGTACCGGCTGGCGCACTCGCGCAGTCTTGCTGATACCCGCGCAGCAGTCAGCGGCATCCATGCGCCGGGCCTGAACATCATGTATGCCAATGCCAAGGGCGATATCGCCTGGTGGGCAGCGGCGCGGATTCCCGAGCGACCCGCCCACGTGCATCCGTCCTTTCTGCTCGACGGCGCCAGTGGTCGCGATGAATACCTCGGTTACTGGCCATTCAGCGACAATCCGCAGGTCGAGAATCCGGCATCAGGCATGATTGTCTCTGCCAACCACGAGCCGCGACCGACCAGCCGGGGGACTGTTTACGGTTATTACAACGATATCGCCCGTGCGCAGCGTATCGAGAGCCTGTTACAGGGCAAACCCGGCGGCTGGACACTGGAGGACATGAAACAGATTCAGCAGGACACGCAAACCACTTACTACGCGAAACTGGGCTCGCTCATCCCGCCCATCGTTGAGCGCAGCCTGGCGACCAACCCGGACATGCTTGCGGCCGAGGCGCTGGCCTACTTCTGGGACTGGGATGGCAGCCACGAACCGGACGCAGTGGCGCCCACTATTTTCCAGCAGTTGCTGTACGAAATTCTGGAACTGGCCTGCAAGGATGAACTGGGCGAGGTGCATTTCACCTCGTTCCTGAAAACCAAGATGGTCGACAAGACTTTTCACCGCCTGCTCGCAAACCGCGACTCGCCGTGGTGGGATAACGTGGGCACGCCGGACCGGGTGGAAACCCGCGGCGAGATCATCACCCAGGCCTGGCTGCGGGCGGTACGCAAGTTGTCCGATCGCTTTGGCGCCCGGCCGGCCAGGTGGACCTGGTCCCGCGCACATACGCTGACGCACGTGCATCCGGTGGGACGCAAGGCGCCGTTTGGCCGCCTGTTCAACGTCGGCCCCTACCCGGTGCCGGGCGGACGCGAGACCATCAATAATCTTTCTTATGCACTCGATGGGGCCGGTGCGCCGGTGACCCACGGGCCCTCCACGCGTCGTCTGTACGACCTCGCCGACATGGAGCATTCACTGGGGATCAATCCGACCGGGCAGTCCGGTTATTTCCTCAACCGGCACTATTCCAACCAGGCCTGGCTGTTCGCTACGGGCCAGTACCGTCCGCAACTGATCAACCAGGTGACCCTGCGGGCGTCGCACAAAAGCCAGATCGTGTTCGCGCCGCGCTAGGGCAGCAGCATCTGCTGCAGTTCGCTGATTTCTTCTTCCCGTTCGGCGAGCACCTGCAGGGTGCGCTGATCGGTCAGGCCGCGTTCCTGCAGTTTCATCAGCGCCGGCAGGATCGTGATGTGTGGCAGTTTCTGCGGCGACTCGATGCCGCCCCCGGCATGCACGCGCGCCAGGTTGACGATGTCCGGCACGTCCAGTGTCTTGCCGCCTTTGCGGGTCCATTTTTCACGCTCGGCAACCAGAGGAATAAAACGGGCGTCAAACTTCCACTGTTCCAGCACGATGATGCTGATGCGTCGTCCGTGTTCTGATGCCAGTTCGCACAGGATGCGCCAGGCGAGGTCGATGTCGGTGAGCGAAACCTCCGGACTGCCGGCCATCCAGTCGATGATGGGGATCACGCCGATATCCTGCAGCATGGCCACCAGCATGGCTTCGTCGGCATCGATCTTCTTTACCTGTTTCGCCAGCACAAACGAACAGGCGGCAACCCGCATACTCTGTTTTGCGTGACGCTGCATGAGTGGCTGTGCAGTGCGGGACACCTGGCGAAACATGTTCCGCATCATGTACACGTAGGCCTGGTAGCGGGTGGCCTGCAGTCCCAGTCGGGCGACGGCATCCTGGCAGGTGTTGATCCGGCGGAAAATGCGCAGGCTGGCGCTGTTGACGGTTTTCAGCAGGTGGTTGGCCAGCCCAGGGTCGCCCTGAACTATACGGGCCAGGTCGGCAACGCCGAGTTCCGGGTCACGAATTGCAGTGTTGATTCGTTGCGTGACATCGGGGAGTGGCTGGATGCGAAATGCATCGTGCCCGAGGGATCGCATGATCTCCGCGTAAATGCCGGCGCGCATCGGTCGCGGGCCTAGTCGGTCAGGCCATGTTTAGTCGCGAGGTAGTTCCGCAGGGCTTCCACTTCTTCGGGGGTGAGCAGCAGGCCGAGCTTGCTGCGGCGCCAGAGGATGTCTTCCGCGCAGTTCGCCCATTCCTTTTCTACCAGGTAATCGACCTCACGGGTGTACAGGCCATGTCCCAGTGGTTCGCCGAGGTCAGCGGCGCTCTTCGCGTCGCCCAGCACCTCGCCGACCATGGATCCATAATTGCGCGCCAGCCGCTTCACGGTGGCGCTGTCGAGGAACGGATAGCGCTCGCGCACCGACAGCTTGAAATTCTGGAAGCCGTCGCGGAAATCCCCGCCCGGCAGCGGTGCGTTGGCCGTCCAGTTGGAACCCATGTCCGGGAAGTAGGGCGCCAACTGGTTCATGGCACTTTCGGCGAGCTTTCTGTAGGTGGTCACCTTGCCGCCAAACACCGACAGGACGGGCAGGGCGCCCTCCTTGTCATCGATCTCCACGGTGTAGTCACGCGTGATGGCAGAAGGATCGTCAGACTCGTCGTCGCACAGCGGCCGCACCCCGGAATAGGCCCAGACCACGTCTTCGCGGCTGACCTGCTGCTTGAAGTGGTCGTTGACCACGTCAATGAGGTAATCGGTTTCTTCCTGCGAAATGGCAACCTTGTAGGGGTCGCCCTTGTACTCCTCGTCGGTGGTGCCGACCAGGGAGAAAACGCCGTGGTAGGGAATCACGAATACCACGCGCTGGTCTTTATTCTGCAGGATGTAGGCCTCGGCGCCGGAGTGCAGCCTGGGCACAACAATGTGGCTGCCCTTGATCAGCCGCACGCCATAGGGCGACTTCAGTTCCAGGTTGCCGCGCAGAAACTTTTCCACCCAGGGGCCGGCTGCATTGACCACGCCGCGGGCATGGACGGTGCGGGATTTGCCGGTTTTCAGGTCTTTCAGTTCCGCCGACCAGGTATTCGCGGTGCGGGTGGCATGCACGCAGCTGGTACGGTTGAGTACCTGCCCGCCGTAGCGCCTGACCGTCAGGGCATTGAGCACCACCAGTCGGGCGTCATCCACCCAGCAGTCTGAATACTCGAAGCCGCGCGAGAACTCGCCCTTGAGGGGCGATTCGGGGCCGAAGCGCAGGCCATTGGAGGCTGCCAGCGTCTTGCGTTTGCCCAGGTGATCGTAGAGGAACATCCCGGCCAGGATCATCCAGCGGGGTCGCAGGTGCGGTGAATGCGGCAGGATGAAGCGCAGCGGCTTGATCATGTGCGGAGCCTTGGCCAGCAGGACCTCGCGTTCCTTCAGCGCCTCGCGCACCAGCCGGAATTCGTAGTGTTCCAGGTAGCGCAGGCCGCCGTGGATCAGCTTGCTGCTGGCCGAGGAAGTGGCACCGGCGAGATCTTTCTGTTCGCACAGAATGACGGACAGGCCACGACCTGCCGCATCCGCCGCGATCCCTGCGCCGTTGATTCCGCCCCCGACCACCAATAAATCTGCGGGGTTGTCAGCCGTGCCGATCAAGTGCCTGATCCCTCGTTTATATTCCGATCTGCCGAACACGCAGGCTCACGCTACAATGAAACGGGTGAGCCACATGGGTCGGCCATAAGTCGCCGTTCAAATCGGCGCAATTACAGGATAGTTGAAGCCGCCCGACATGGGGCAAAAGATACGGCCGGATTTGCCAATTGATCAGCTGGGGAGCTGCTACGCATGACCAGATACATTCTTGCCATTGACCAGGGAACGACCAGTACGCGTGCCATCGTGTTCGAGCAGCGTGGCTTGCCGGTCAAGACTGCACAGCAGGAGTTCCGCCAGTACTTCCCTGCCGACGGCTGGGTGGAACACGACGTTGAGGAAATCTGGGAAGGCACACTGAAAGTCTGTCGCGAAGCCCTGAAGGTGGCCGGCGTGCGGGCTGCCGATATTGCCGGAATAGGCATCACCAATCAGCGCGAAACCACCGTCGTGTGGGAGCGTTCGACCGGCAAACCGGTGCACAAGGCGATCGTCTGGCAGGACCGACGCACTGCTGATTACTGCAAGCAGTTGCGCAGCGAGGGCCATTCCGAGCTCGTCACATCGCGCACCGGCCTGCTGATAGACCCGTACTTCTCGGCGACCAAGATTCGCTGGATTCTCGATAACGTGCCTGATGCGCGCGACAAAGCCGAGCGCGGCGAACTGGCGTTTGGCACCATCGAATCTTTCCTGTTGTGGCGACTGACCGGCGGGCGCAGCCATTACACCGATGCGACCAACGCCTCGCGCACGATGTTGTTTGATATCCATTCCCAGCGCTGGGACCCGGAACTGCTGAAGTTATTCAACGTGCCGGCAAATATGCTCCCGGAAGTGCTCGACAACGCCGCTGATTTCGGCACCACCGATCCGGCCCTGCTGGGCGGGGCGATTCCGGTCTGCGGCATGGTCGGTGACCAGCAGGGTGCGCTGCTCGGCCAGGCCTGCTTCCAGGAAGGCATGTGCAAGAGTACCTACGGTACCGGCTGCTTCGTGATACTGAATACCGGATCCCGTGCGCTGCGCTCAGAGAACCGCCTGTTGACCACCGTCGGCTACCGACTGAACGGCGAGACCACGTATGCCATCGAGGGCAGTATTTTCATTGCCGGCGCCACGATTCAGTGGCTGCGCGATGGTCTGAAACTGATCCAGCATGCACGCGATACCGAATCGCTGGCCATCGAGGCGG
>JBFJWR010000087.1:0-9911 GCA_041623535.1 Pseudomonadales bacterium | reverse complement strand
TGCCACCGACACCGATCGCCATGCCGGGGCGCGACGCGATCCATGCGGCCCTGCATCCGGAAGCGGGCGATGCCTTGTTCTTCGTTGCGCGTGGCGATGGCAGTCATCATTTCTCGGCCACGCTGGCCGAGCACAACGCGGCTGTGAAAAAATACCAGATCAGAAATCGGGCCAGGAATTATCGATCTTCACCCGGCAGGGAAACTCCATGAGCGGCACGCGCGGCAGATTCATTACTCTTGAGGGCATCGAGGGGGCAGGCAAGAGCACGGTGCTGCAACATCTGCAATCCGTGCTGGAAGCGCGCGGCCTTACCAGTCTGCAGACCCGTGAACCCGGCGGTACGCCCGCGGCGGAACAGATTCGTGAACTCGTGCTACACGGGATCCAGGAAGACCTGGCACCGGATGCGGAACTGCTGCTGATTTTTGCTGCGCGGGCCCAGCACCTGGCCCGCGTGATCCGACCGGCGCTGGATGCCGGCACCTGGGTAATCTGTGATCGCTTCACCGATGCCACCTATGCCTACCAGGGCGCCGGACGCGCACTGCCGGCGACGCGCATCGCCGAACTGGAGCAACTCGTGCAGGGAGACCTGCGTCCCGATCTGACCCTGCTGCTCGATTTGCCGGTGGCCACCGGCCTGCAGCGCGCCCGTACACGCGGCAGCAGTGACCGTTTTGAATCAGAACAACTGGCGTTTCACGAACGCGTGCGCGCGTGCTACCTGCAACGGGCGCAGCAGGATAGTGCGCGATTTGCGGTGATCGATGCGACCCAGTCGGTGGAAGCAGTTCGTGTTGCAGTGCTGGCGGCGCTGCAGGAAAAGACCGGTGCCGCGGTGCTGGCCGCTGGAGGTACTTCGTGACGACCGCCGTACTGCCCTGGCACGCGCCTGCATGGGAGGCCGTGCTGGCACAGTATCACCAGCAGCGACTGCCCCATGCACTGCTGATCTGCGCACCCCCGGGAACGGGTGGCGAACTGTTCGCCGAACAACTGGCTGCCTGCATGATCTGTTCCGGCGATGTCGATCGCAGGGCCGCCTGCGGAAACTGCCAGGACTGTTACCTGTTTGCCCAGGAAGCCCACGCGGATTGCATGAAATTGCGGCCCGAGGCGGCTGGCAAGGCCATCCCGGTGGATGCAGTGCGCGCCATCGGCGGTTTTGCCGCCCAGGGCGGGTTGCGGCGTGACGTGAGCGTGGTGCTGCTGCACCCGGCTGAAGCGCTGAACCATTATGCTGCCAACGCCCTGCTGAAGACGCTTGAAGAACCCCGTGAGGGTGTACACCTGTTGCTGGCCACGACGGCGCCGGGGCGTCTCCTTGCCACGCTGCGCAGCCGTTGTCAGCGCCTGGTGCTCCCGGCGCCGAAACCCGCGCAGGCATTGCAGTACGTTGCGGAGCAGTCCCCTGCCGGTACGGATGCGGCCCTGCTGCTGTCGCTGGTCGGGGGCGCGCCGCTGCATGCGCTGAAACTGCTGGAAGGGGATGGCCTGCCGGAGCGGCAGCGCTTTGTGAAGGCGGTATCCGAACTGGAAAGCGGCCGCTCCAGCGTGGTGCGTGTCGCGCGGGCCGCCGCGGGTCTGGCACTCGACGAGGTGCTGGATGTGCTTTATCTGCGCCTCGCGGAGCGGCAGCGACAGCAATCCGGCGCCGGCCGTGGACAGGTCCTGTTCCGAGCCTTTGACCAGTTGCTGGAGGCGCGGCGGGCGGTCCTGTTTGCCGGCAATCCGAACCGGGATTTGCTGCTGGAATCGCTGCTGCTGGCATGGCCGAAGGCAAAGGATGATCTTTCCGCAGGCGGAATGCGGGCACAGGCTTTATAATGTTCTTCAGTAGTGACAAAGACAGGAGCGCAACGCGATGATACCCGGAGGCCCCCGTAACGGCATTTTGTCCCTGACCATCAAGGACAAGGCGGTGCTGTACGCAGCCTATATGCCCTTTGTTACTAACGGTGGTCTGTTTATTCCGACCAACAAGAACTATTCGCTGGGTGATGAGGTGTTCATGTTGCTGAACCTGATGGACGAGGCAGAGAAGATCCCGGTCGCCGGCAAAGTCGTGTGGATCACCCCACGTGGCGCGCAGGGCAACCGGGCTGCTGGCATCGGTGTTCAGTTTTCCGCTGATGATGAGCAGGCGCGTGCCAAGATCGAGAACTACCTGGCCGGTGCGACTTCGTCTGACCGACCCACCCACACAATGTAGGAACGCCCGTCCTGACCAATATGCTGGTGGATTCCCACTGCCACCTTGATCTGCTGAACCAGAAAGACGACACCCCCGAGATCAGCGTGCTGCTTGCCGCCGCACGGGAACGGGGTGTGGGTCGTTTTCTGTGTGTCTGCGTGAATCTGCCGGATTTTCCCCGCATGCAGGGCCTGGTTCTTGCCGAGCCGGATGTGTATGCCAGCGTCGGGGTCCATCCCCTGCAACCCGCGGGCGCCAGTTGCGACCCGGACCTGCTGCGTGAGTTCGCAGCGCACGAACGGATAGTGGCGATCGGCGAAACCGGGCTGGACTATCACTACGAAGGCTGTAGCCGGGCAGAACAACTGGAACGTTACACAAGCCAGTTACGCCTGGCCACCGAACTCAGACTGCCGGTCATCGTGCACACGCGCGAGGCGCGCGAAGACACGCTGGCCTGCCTGGCGGAGCATAGTGATCCGGCTGTAGGTGGGGTGCTGCATTGCTTCACCGAAGACCTGGATATGGCGGAACGTGCGCTGGAGATCGGCTTTTACATTTCCTTTTCCGGCATCCTCACGTTTCGTAACGCGGCTGACCTCCGGGAAACGGCGCGTCGCCTGCCGCTGGACCGGGTGCTGGTCGAAACCGATTCTCCCTACCTGGCCCCGGTGCCGCACCGCGGCAAGACCAACGAGCCGCAGTATGTCTGCGAGGTGGCGGCTTGCCTGGCGCAATTGCACGGACTGGACGTAGACGAGATTGCCCGCGTTACAACCGACAATTGCCGTCGCCTGTTCGGCATGGGCCTGTAATTGCCGGTATACGCTGTTCAGGCGCCGGTGTTCAATACTTCCGCTGCAAGTTCCACAGCGCGATCCAGCAGTGCCTGCTGCTGGTAAAAATGCGCGGCGAAGCGCACGCCACCGCCGCGCTGGGCACAGATCACGCCGCGGTCTTTCAATCCCTGGAACAGGGTTGTATTTTCCAGCCTGTTACTGCGGAAAGTGAGTATGCCGCTCTGGCGATCCACGGGTGTCGGGGACAACACTTCCACGCCGGGGAGGGCGGCGAGTTTGCCGGCCAGGTAGTTCCGGTTTTCCAGTACACCCTGTTCCACCTTGTCCATGCCCACTTCCAGCAGCAGGGACAGGCTGGCGGACAACACGTGGGTGCCGAGCAGGTTGCCACTGCCGCACTCAAAGCGGCGCGCACTGCGCGCCACCTCCCAGTCGGTACGATCGAAGTTGCCGTGCTCCTCGACCATGTGCCAGCCGAATTCATTCAGTTGCAGTTGGTCCATCACCTCGTTTCGCACAAAAAACAGGCCCAGACCTTCCGGTCCCAGCATCCACTTATGCCCGTCGGCCATGGCGAAATCCGCCGCGCAGGCCTGCACATCAAACTGCAGGGCGCCGATGCTCTGGATGGCGTCCACGCAAAACAGGACATCACGAGCACGGCAGGCCGCGCCCAGGCGGGGCAGGTCCATGCGCAGGCCGGTGCCGAACTGGACGGAACTGACCGCGAGCAAGCGGGTGCGCGCATCCAGTTGCGCGATCATTGCCGCTTCAGGATCGGCCGAGCCCGCAACGTCGGCGATGCGCAGCTCCACACCGTGGCGGGCCAGCGATTCCCAGACGATGCGGTTGGAGGGAAACTCCAGGTTGCTGATCACGACGTTCTCGCCCGACTGCCACTGCAACCCGTGCGCAACGAAGGAAAGGGCCTCCGAGGTGTTTTTTACCAGCGCGATCTCGTCAGTGCCGGGGGCGTTGACCAGGTCGCGGATCTGCCGGCGCAATAACTGCTCACAACGCAGCCAGGCGGGATAGTCCGCGGCCCCGCGGTGAATGTTTTCCCGGGCAAATGCCCCGGCGGCCGTCGCTGCACGGGCAGGCCAGGGCGCCACGGCAGCGTGGTTCAGGTACACAATGTCGTCATCCTGGGGAAATTCACCGGCCAGTTCGGTAGGCGTCATGCTGGGATTCCTCGGACCAAGTGGACGGGCAGGGCGAAACGGGGCCGTCAATCGCTATGTTAGGATAGCCGGATCAGTTGCCATTTCGTATCGCCTCCTGTGTTACCGCCTCAAGACGCCATGGGTCGAACTTTTCGCAAGTTGCGCGTCAGCCTGACCGACGCCTGCAACTTCGCGTGCATTTACTGTGTCCCGCATGGCAAGCGACTGCACCCGGTGCCGGGTCTGGATGCGGAGCAGATCGTGCAGTGTGTGCGCCTGCTGAACCGGGTGTCGCCACTGCGGTCCGTGCGCATCACCGGCGGCGAACCGCTGATTGCCCCGCAACTGGAAGCCTTTCTCGAACGGGTATCACAACTTGATATCCCCGACCTGTCCCTGACCACCAACGGTCACCTGTTACGCGACAAGCTGCCACTGTTGCTTGCCGCCGGGATCCGGCGGATCAATGTCAGCGTTGACAGCCTGGATCCGGTGTCTTTTCACGAGATGACCCGTGGTGGTGACCTTGCCGTGGTGCTCGATGGCATCGACGCTGCGCTGGCGGCCGGCGTACAGGTCAAGCTGAACGCCGTGCCGATTCGTGGCGTCAATCACGAGCAGGTGTGGCCGCTGATCGAGTACGGGCTGCGCAACGGGATCGAGGTGCGGTTTATCGAGTTGATGCGCATGGGTCATCTGCGGGACGCCGCCGAATTCGATCGCATGGTGTACACGCTGGACGACATCCTTGCCGATGTCTCCTCGCGTCATGAATTCTCCGAGATTGCAGTTCCGCCGGACTCGACCGCCCGGCGTTGGCGCCTCGCCGGCAGCGAAGCAGGAACGTTTGGCATCATTCCGAATGTCAGCGCACCGTTCTGCGCCGGTTGCGACCGCCTGCGCCTGACGGCCCAGGGTCGTCTGTATGGCTGTATCAGCAGCGCACGCTGGCATGATATGTCCGGCCTGCTGGAGTTGTCCGAAGAACTGGCTGCGGCGCGGCTGGTGCAACTGCTCGGGGCCGCCCTGCAGGACAAGCAACCGGTGCGCTTCGAGGGCATGATTGCCTCCATGCGCGCCCTGGGCGGCTAGATCTCCCCTCCGGGAACCCCGTGGCGGCAGCAGATTGCCGGTTGGTGGCCGGTTTCCGTGGTTTTACACCGGGCATGAGTATTGCTTAGCTGTTCAGTAGTCTCTGATCAGTCCGGTGGAAACCGTATGAACAAACAACGTATTTCCTGGTACCCCGGTGGGCGGCTGGCCATTCTGGCGGCAGTTCTCCTCCTGGGTGGCTGCATGCATCCCATGCACACTTATGACGAGACGCTGGCCTTTGCCCGGGAAATGCGCCTGTTGGAAAACACCGACATCCAGCGACCCCTGCACTATGCGCTGGCGCCGCGTTCCACCGTCTACGTCGCGCAGACCCTGCCGGCCATCCGCGTCGAAACCGATTACGAGACCATCGCGGTAGCCAGTTACCGGGCCTTCGCCCCCCGTTTTGCCGCGGTCTGGCGCGGCACCGGCACCCAGACCTTTCGCCTCGCACTGGAAAGCGCCCGTGATCACAATGCCGATTACCTGGTCTATCCCAGCCTGGTGATCTGGGACGATGACGTTGGCACCTGGGAGGAACTCAGGAACTGGTGGCAGAAACGCGACACCCGTATCCAGGATGAACTGCCCAGCGCCGCAACGGTGACCGAGGAGGTGCGCCAGCAGCAACTGGAGCGTCGCGCCCGTGCCGAGAGCGAACTGCGTCGCGATGACTACTACCGCTATCGGGAGGCAAACACCGAGTCACAGGTGGAACTCTGGCAGGTGCGCGGGCAGATGGCGCAGGAAAAACTCACCCGCCTGCAGATCAAGATGCTGAAATCAGGCGAGGAACTGGCCGAGTGGACGCATCAGCAGGCGCGCGCGCTGACGCTGTGGCTGCGCAGTCGCGGTTACGACGAACTGGGCCGTGACCAGGTGGGCCTGCGCATGATTGTCGCCGAAGCGCGTACCGGCGAAATTGTCGATACCGCGTTGCTGAAATCCCAGAGTGGCTGGCTGACCTTTATCGGCGACACCCCGGTCGAGGTCATGCAGTCGGCACTGGATCAGTATGCAGAGTCGCTGTCACCGGCGCGCAGCAGCGATATGGCGGTACGGAACCGCTTCATGGAGTTCTGATTTCCTTGCGGGCTCGCGGCGCGTGACATTGGCAATCGGGCCGGGGTTGGTTAGCCTGCCTGCATGAACGAGGAAAAACCTGATCCCTTCCGGCTGGCCGCCCGCGTGCAACGACTGGCGAAAAAGTCCGGTGAGCGCGTCATTCCGCCGGTCGAGGACTGGAACCCGGATTACTGCGGCGAAATGGAATTGCTCATACGGCGGGACGGCAGCTGGCATTACCGCAATTCGCCCATCGGCCGGCAATCCATGGTGGACCTGTTTTCCACCATCCTGCGACACGATGCAGACGGTCATTACTACCTGGTCACGCCCGTCGAAAAATGCCGCATCCGGGTCGAGGACGCGCCATTCATCGCCACCGATGTGGCGGTCAGCGGCGCCGGGCGTGCGCAGAGCCTGAAATTCACCACCAATGTCGGTGATAGCGCCATCGCCGGACCCGACCACCCGCTGCGCTTCGAGATACACCCCGAGACCCGCGAACCGCGCCCCTACCTGCACGTGCGCGCCGCGCTGGAAGCGCTGGTGCATCGCAACGTGTTTTACCGCCTTGTCGAGATCGGTGTGCCGGAAAAACGGGACGGCGAAGACTGGCTGGGGGTCTGGAGCGAGGGTCAGTTCTTTCCTATCGACCGCCTCTAGGTTGGCCCGGAACGAAAAATGCCGGCAGGCCTGGTGACCTGCCGGCATCTGCAACCGCCGGATTACATGTTCGGGTAGTTCGGCCCGCCACCACCTTCCGGTGCCACCCAGTGAATGTTCTGCGTCGGGTCCTTGATGTCACAGGTCTTGCAGTGCACGCAGTTCTGCGCATTGATCTGGAATTTCTTGCCGTCGGCGTCTTCCAGCACTTCGTACACGCCAGCAGGGCAGTAGCGCTGTGCCGGTTCGTCGAACAACGGCAGGTTGTGCTGCAGGGGCACGTCCGGATCTTTCAGCGTCAGGTGGATGGGCTGGTCTTCCTCGTGGTTGGTATTGGAAAGGAACACCGAGGACAGCTTGTCGAACGTGATCTTGCCGTCCGGTTTCGGATAATCGATCTTCGGGCAGTCCTTGGCCTCTTTCAGCCCCTCGTGGTCGGGAATCGGGTTGCGCAGCGTACCCGGAACCAGTTTGCCGCCGAGGATGTTCTGGTCGATAAACGTGAATGCCGCGCCCATGAACACGCCGAACTTTTTCAGGAAGGGTCCGAAGTTGCGCGTGCGATAAAGCTCTTCGTGTACCCATGAGGCTTTCCATGCGGAATCGAACCCGGTCAGTTCCTCGCGCCCCTGTGAGCCGTTTTTCAGTGCTTCGAATACGGCTTCGGCGGCCAGCATGCCGGTCTTCATGGCGGTGTGGCTGCCCTTGATCTTGGCGTTGTTCAGGAAGCCGGCTTCGCAACCAGCCAGCAGCCCACCCGGCATGGAACACTTCGGCAGCGACTGCAGGCCGCCCTTGTTGACCGCGCGTGCGCCATAGCAGATGCGCTTGCCACCCTCGAGGTACTGACGGATTTTCGGGTGCAGTTTCCAGCGCTGCATCTCGTCAAACGGGGACATGTGCGGGTTCTTGTAGTTGAGCGCCAGGATGAAACCCAGCGCGACCTGGTTGTTTTCCAGGTGATACAGAAAGCCACCACCCTCGGTGGAGTTGTCCAGTGGCCAGCCCAGGGTATGCACGACCAGTCCGGGTTCGTGCTTGGCGGGATCGATCTCCCACAGTTCCTTGATGCCGATGCCATAGTGCTGCGGGTCGGCGCCTTCGCGCAGATTGAAACGTTCCATCAGCGCCTTGCCCAGGTGACCGCGACAGCCCTCGGAGAAAATCGTGTACTTGGCGTGCAGTTCGTAGCCGGGTGTGAAGGAGCCCTTGTGCTGGCCGTCCCGGCCGATGCCCATGTCACCGGTGGCAATCCCCTTGATGCTGCCGTCCTCGTGATAGAGCACATCAGTCGCGGCAAAGCCGGGAAAAATCTCGGCGCCCAGGCCTTCAGCCTGCTCGGCGAGCCAGCGGCACAGGTTGCCCAGGCTGACCACGTAGTTGCCGTGATTCTGCATCGGGCTGGGCACGAACAGGCCCGGCACACCAACGGCACTGCCTTCGCCCAGCATGTAATGGAAGACATCGCGGGTTACCGCGGTATTCACCGGGGCGCCGCGTTCCTTCCAGTCCGGGAACAGTTCGTTAAGCGCCGTGGGTTCGAGAACCGCCCCGGAAAGGATGTGCGCACCGACCTCGGAGCCTTTCTCGACCACGCAGACGGTCAGTTCCTGGCCGGACTCCTTGGCCATCTGCAGGATGCGGCAGGCCGCTGACAGGCCGCAGGGGCCCGCTCCGACGATGACTACGTCAAACTCCATGGACTCGCGTTCTATCTCGGACACCCTGTCACTCCTTGCTGGTCGAGTTGTGAATCGTGATTCGAACCCAATGGCTGTACACGTCCACTGAGGATGTCCGGCAGTATAACGGGCGTCGCGCAAGCCTACCAAGAGGACCCGGCAGGGCCGGGGTGCCCGCTGGGCACTTGGTTGACCTCCACCCGCTTTGTCGGCATTCTTTTGCATCCCGCGGCCTGCCGCCGCGTGGCACTCCGTTGCAGCAGGATCATTGAAGATATGAAAGCACTCGTAGCAATCAAGCGTGTCATCGATTACAACGTGAAGGTACGCGTCAAAGCCGACCAGACCGATGTCGATCTGGCCAACGTCAAGATGGCCATGAACCCGTTTTGTGAAATCGCCGTGGAAGAGGCCGTACGCCTGAAAGAGAAGGGCGTGGTGACCGAGATTGTAGCGGTGACCATAGGCGGCACTGAATGCCAGGAGCAACTTCGCACTGCCATGGCGCTGGGTGCCGACCGCAGTATCCTGGTGCAGACGGACCAGGCGGTCGAGCCGCTGGCCGTGGCCAAGATTCTCAAGGCACTGGTGGAAAAAGAAGCACCCCAGATTGTACTGCTGGGCAAGCAGGCGATCGATGGCGATAACAACCAGACCGGACAGATGCTGGGTGCGCTCACCGGGTATCCGCAGGGCACGTTTGCATCGGAGGTGGTTGTCGAGGGCGAGAAGGTCCGCGTCACGCGCGAGATTGACGGCGGCCTGCAGACCGTTGAACTGAGCCTGCCTGCCATCGTGACCACCGACCTGCGTCTGAACGAGCCGCGCTATGCCAAGCTGCCGGACATCATGAAGGCCAAGAAAAAGCCGCTGGACACCATGACCGCGGCCGACCTGGGCGTGGACATCACGGCCCGCCTGCAGACCCTGAAAGTGGAGCCGCCACCCACCCGCCAGGCAGGAGTGCGCGTCGCTGACGTCGCCGAACTGGTGGAAAAACTTCGGAATGAGGCCAAAGTCATATGAGCATTCTCGTAGTAGCAGAACACGACAACGCGGAACTCAAGCCCGCCACCCATTGCACGGTGGCCGCTGCCGCCGCGATCGGTGGCGACATCGATGTGCTGGTTGCCGGTAGCGGTTGCGGCGCAGTGGCCGAGGCAGCGGCGCAAATCGCCGGTGTGGCCCGCGTACTGGTAGCTGATAATCCGGCTTACGAACACCAGATGGCTGAAAACCTGGGTGC
>JBFJWR010000086.1:0-9953 GCA_041623535.1 Pseudomonadales bacterium | reverse complement strand
GAATTCCGGCAGGGGCAGGAAGAATACGACCGCAACTACGGCGGCGCTGGCCTGGGCCTGGCACTGGCCAGCAGGATTGTGCAACGCCTCGGTGGCCGGATTGGTTGTGCATCCCAACCGGGTAGCGGCAGCACATTCTGGTTCGAAATCCCGGTCACCACAGGGGTCGCACCAATCGCGACCGATGTCGGCGCAGCGACCGTGGCGAGCACTGACGGCATTCATGTCCTGCTGGTCGACGACAGCGACGCCAATCGAATGGTAGCAGCAGCAATGCTGGAAAAACTGGGAGTTCGCGTCACCGAGGTCGACAACGCGGCCGCCGCCTTGCAGCATATACAGAACGACCTGTTCGACCTGGTGCTCATGGACCTGCAAATGCCGGGCATGGACGGTTGGGAGGCGACCCGCCGGATTCGAAAACTTGCAGCGCCACATGGCGAGATCCCGGTGGTCGCACTTTCCGCGAATGCTTCCGAAGACGATCGCAAGCGTTCGCATGCGGCTGGAATGGACGGTTTTCTCAGCAAACCGGTAAGCCCCGAAAGCCTGCTGGCCGCGCTGCAGCAACCCGGTGATGGAAAATCAGCTAGGGTAGAGGCGCAATGAACAGCATGCCCCTAGCCGAAAACGAGGACCAGCGACTCGCCGCGTTGCACGCCCTCGGAATACTCGACACGCCCGCCGAGGAACGCTTCGACCGGATCACGCGCCTGGCTGGCGCCCTGTTTGACGTGCCGATTGCGCTGATCAGCCTGGTGGACCAGGATCGCCAGTGGTTCAAATCGCGCATCGGCCTGGACGTCGCGGAGACGGACCGTTGCGTGGCGTTCTGTGCGCACGCAATCATGGCGGATGAGGCGCTGGTGGTGGAAAACGCCGCCAGCGACGAGCGCTTTCGGGAAAACCCGCTCGTCACCGGCCCGCCCGGCATCGGATTTTACGCCGGGCAGCCGCTCCGCGCACCGGGCGGTGAACGCATCGGAACGCTGTGTATTATCGATCTGGCCCCACGCCAATTTGGTGTGCATGAGCAAGCGCGCTTGCGCGACCTTGCTCTGCTGGCAGAGACCGAACTGAGCCGCTGGAGCAACGAATCCTCACCCCTGGAGCACCCATTCCCGTCAGCAGATCGTCGCAGGAGATGGAGACGCCTGACGTCCGGAATCGCAACACGCGGCGCCGCGCTCCTGATTGCCTTCCTGGTCAGTTGTGCCGTGCTGGCGATTGGTTCGCGCTGGGACGCCCAGAACCTTGCCGAGTACCGACAGTCATATGAAGTCCGTGTCCTCGAGATACTCGGCATCTGGCGCGGACGCCTGGAGTCGGAACTCAACACGCGATTGCACCTGGTTCATGGCCTGGCCGGCCTGGTACATGCTGAACCGGAAGTCAGTAGTGCGGTTTTTCAGCGTTTTGCCGCCAAGATGGCGGGAGATGTAACGACCATTCGCAGCCTGCAGCTGGCCCCGCGGGGGATCGTGCAACATGTCTGGCCACTGGAGAGCAACCGGCAGGCGATCGGCCATGACCTGCTTGCTGACCCTGCCCGACGGGCGGCAGCTGAAGCCGCGATCGTATCCCGTGACATCTGGATCGCCGGTCCACTGCAGTTGATCCAGGGGGGCGTCGCGCTGATCGGGCGAAGACCGATCTTTCTGCCTGGCGAAGACCCCTCTCAGCGTGAACGTTTCTGGGGGTTTGCGACCATCCTGATCGACCTGCCGGAGTTCATGCGCAGTATCGGGATGCCGCGTGTGCACGACGGAATCCACCTGGCACTGCGCGGTGTCGACGCCCAGGGCGCGCGTGGCGAAGTTTTTTTTGGCAGCCGCGACGTTTTCTCCGGTGAGGATCTGCGGGTCAAGGTGGCGTTGCCTGAAGGAACCTGGGAGCTTGCCGCACAGCCGGTAAACGGATGGACGCAAACCTGGCCCGGACAGGCGCTCTTTCGGATCATACTGCTGGCGGCCGCCGTAGCGATTGGCTGCATACTGTTCCTGCTGCTACGTCTCCCGGCCCAGATGCGTGCTCGGGTCGACGAAGCCCTGGCTTCCCGCGAGCGCGGTGAGCGGCAGTTCTCCGACGCGGTCGAAGCGCTGCAGGAGGGTTTTGCCATCTATGATTCTGCCGACCGCCTGTCCCTGTACAACCAGCGCTTCGCCGAACTGTACGACGTGTGCCAACCGGTGATTCGGGAAAATGCCACTTTTGCGGAAATCACCCGGTACGGCATCATCAACGGCCAGTTTGCGCACATCGAGGCGGAAAACCCGGCAGACATAGAGGAAGCCCTGCGGACCCGGCTCGCCCTGCACAGGAGGCCCGAGATTCGTTTCGAGGAACAACTGCGGGATGGCCGCTGGTTACAGGTGGTGGAGCGCCAGATCCGGAACGGTGGCACCGTGACATTTCACCTCGACATCACGGAGCTGAAGGAAAAAGAACAGCAACTGATCGAGGCACGCGAACGTGCCGAGATTGCGAATGCCGCCAAGAGCTCATTCCTGGCAACTGTCAGCCACGAAGTTCGCACTCCGCTCAACAGCGTCCTCGGCCTGCTGGGACTGCTACGCGATTCATCAGAACTTCCGCCGCGCGAGCGGGAACGCGCCCTTACCGCGCATGATTCGGCACGTCACCTGCTGATGATCCTCAACGAGATTCTCGACATCAGCAAGATGGAAGAGAACCGGCTGGAACTGGAATCGGTTCCCTTCTGTCCCGCCGAAACGGCAGCCAGCGTCGTGCAGCTGGTCGATGGGCTTGCGCGGCGCAAGAATCTGCCCGTGCACCTGGATGCCGCCGGTGGTCAGGGCTGTTATGTGCTGGGAGATGAAGGCCGCTTCCGGCAGATCCTGTTGAACATCGTCAGCAATGCCATCAAGTTTACCGACCAGGGCCATGTCACCATCACGCTCGCCACGACGCCCGCAGACAATGACCAGGTGCTGCTGGACATCACCGTACTCGATACCGGCATCGGTTTCGACAGCGTCCAGGCAGCACAGCTCTTCGAGCCTTTTTCACAACTGGAAAACCAGTCCAGCCGGCGGTTCGAGGGCACTGGCCTGGGTCTCGCCATCTGCCGGCGACTGGTCGACCTCATGGGAGGCAGCCTGACCGCCAGTGGAACACCCGGCGTCGGCGCCAGCTTCCGGCTGCAGTTGACCCTGCCAGCCGCCGCAGCACCCGGCACGATGACGGATAACCCGATGGTCGCGGATGCTAGAACGCCGAACGAGCGGGGCTGGCGCAACGTCCGCGTTCTGCTGGTGGAAGACTCCGGCACCAACCAGATGGTGTTCCAGGCAATGCTGGAGGGTACCGGCTACGTGGTTGACGTCGCCGCCAGTGGAGAAGAGGCCCTGCGGGCACTTCCCATGCTGCCTTACGACCTGGTCATGATGGACGTGTTCATGCCGGGCATGGATGGCTTGGAAACAACCCGGGCATTACGGCAAATGGAGTGCTGTCGCACGGTGCCGGTGATTGCCCTGACCGCAAATGCCATGCAAGGCGATCGGGAACGATATCTCGAGGCCGGCATGGACGATTACCTGCCCAAGCCCATAGACAAGCGGGACCTGCTGGTGGTCATGGCATACTGGGCCGCACAGGCGCTGGAAAGAGAAAACGAGTCGCCGGTGGAACCGGGTGACCCCACGCAAGCAACAGGATCGAAATCATGAAAATACTCAGGCGCGAAGCATTGGAACAGTTGGAGCGGGACACTTCCGCAGAGATCGTCCCGGTGATCCTGAACCGTTTTCTCGGTGAACTGGAGCGCCGCTGCCAGGACATCCGTGGCGCACTGCAGGACGGCGATGCGGAGCGCGTCGGCCTGGAAGCACACAGTATCAAGTCGGCCGCCCGGACTTTCGGCCTGGACGCGCTGTCCGAGCAGGCATTGACGCTGGAAGCTGGCGCAGATGACGGGCAGAGCCTGGATGACCTGGAGCAAACCGCCAACGGAATGCTGACGGCGGCGGAACTGGCCAGAAAAGCGCTCACCGAGTACCTGGCTGATTCCTGAAAATCCCCGGGGGAACCGGTCACGGAATGCGAAGTGGATATTCGCAAATTGCGAGCAAACCTCTTTTGCGCCCTCCGGAGCGACGGTCAACATTCACATCCTTTTGTATTTATTACTTTTATAGTGATGGCATGGTAATTGCTTATTCCCCTGTGAAAGTAATTTTTCACGAGGACTCAGACCATGAATGCACAGGCTACGATGCACACCGCCTCCACCGAAGATTTCACAGAGACTGGAGAGGCTAACAGGGAACCGTTGATCACCATACTGGTCGTGGAGGACAACGACTCGGAGCGCTGGCGTATCAGCGCCATGCTTACCAAGCTTGGTTACCGGGTCCTGGAAGCCGCCAACGGGGATGACGCACTCTCTATGCAACTGGAGCAACCGGCCGCACTGGTGGTCAGTGACTGGCGCATGCCCGGAATGGATGGGCTGGAACTGTGCCGGGTGATGAAAACCGAAACGGATTACCAGTCGCCCTACTTCATCATGCTGACCGGCATGACCAACCCGGTGGACCTGATCGCCGGGATGGAAATGGGCGCGGACGACTTCATTGCCAAGCCATGTGCCGCAGAGGAATTGCGCGTCCGGGTACAGGCCGGGGCCCGCATTCAGAACCTTCGCCAGGCACAGGAACACAACAACCGGTTGATGCGACACCTGCTACGCCGGGAACGCCGCGCGATGCATCGCATTCGCGACGACCTCGCGCTTGCCGCAGAGATGCAGCAGGGCCTGCTGCCCGCCACGTTCGCACGCTATGACAATTTTTCGGTGGGCACACTGTTTCGTCCGGCGGACGAGGTCGGTGGGGATTTTTTCAACTACTTCCAACTGGGCCCAAACCACCTGGGCTTCTACCTGCTGGATGTGACCGGACACGGGGTTTCGGCCGCCATGCTCGCCTTCAGCATCGCGTACCAATTAACGGGCGAAGGCAGCACAACGGACCTGCTCATGCGCAAGGGAGCCCACGGACCGGAACCCGAAACCCC
Source organism: Pseudomonadales bacterium (assembly GCA_041623535.1). Lineage (GTDB taxonomy): Bacteria > Pseudomonadota > Gammaproteobacteria > Pseudomonadales > JBFGWM01 > JBFJWR01. The sequence goes on along the minus strand of JBFJWR010000086.1, from coordinate 4,913 downwards.
CTCCCGAGTGGTTGCGGCCCTGAACGAGCGCTTCCTGGACCGCGATGACCGGGGAAGACATTTCACCATGGTATATGGCGTTCTGGACCTGCGGGATGGCAAGGGCACACTGTGCCAGGCAGGCCACCCACACCCGATGCTCCTGTCCAGCGAAGGGAGCATGGAACGCCTTGGGGACTCCGGTTTCCCGGTCGGCATGTTCGCCGAAGCGGATTATCGCGACACGGCCTTTAGACTCGAAGCGGGCGACCGCATATTCCTCTGCTCTGATGGTGTTCTCGACCGCCTTTCCGCACAACATGGCAGCGATGCCTATCTCCACCTAGCTGAATGCCTGAGCGTGGACTCCGCTGCCACGGCGGATGGAATGATAGAGGTCATGGAGTCCGTGCTCAACGGCGAAATGGGGCAACCGAAAAGCGACGATGATATTTCCATCCTGACCGTCTCCCGGGACACGGCATGAACTCGGAGCAACCCGGTGGCCTAGCACTCCAGGTCCCCCGTGACCCGGGGGCCATCGCGGACGCGGCTGAAAAAGTGGGCGTCTACTGCCGCCAGCATGGATGTCCCGCGGAGTCCGGATTTCGGTTGCAACTGGGTGTCGCCGAAACCCTCAATAACCTGTACCAACACGGCAACAACCGGGTTGAGGATGCTGCTTGCGAGTGGCTTTTTCTCCGCGCGCGGAGCACGTCCAACAGGTCCAGCGTACTCATCTGCCTGAAAGCGGATATCGGCCCGGTCGACCTGCCGGAAGCGGCCCTGCCGGAGTGGTCTGCCGAACAGGGGCGCGGATTGTATATCCTGCAAAACTGGCTGGACACGTTTCAGCAGCGCCCCTACCGCGACCACGTTCTCTGGCGGCTTGCAGTTCGCTACTGAAGTTGCATCCCGCACTTCGTTCACGCTCCATTGGCAGCCTGCAAACAAGCCCACCGCAGATTGCGAACCCCACACCATTCGCCACCCCAAAAAAATTATATCTATCTGTTTTATAAGCATATTTTAATATGGCACGGGGATTGCTTAGTCATTGTGAGGACGGCATGCGCCGATCATCCAATAGCGGAGACAAAGCAATGGAACTTCAAATCACCCAACAGGAAGACTGCGGCGTGGTCACCCTGCCAACACGCCTGGCCATGGCCAACGCATCGGAACTGCGCACGGCCATCCATGATTTCACCAGCCGGTGCTCTACCCGCATCGTATTGAACATGGAACACGTGCAGTTCGTGGACTCCAGTGGACTGTCAGTACTGGTTTCGGCGCTGAAGAAAGCACGCTCAGTCGGCGGTGACGCGGTCCTGCTGCGCCCTTCCGAGCAGGTCATGGCGCTGATCATGCTGACGCGCCTGCACGAAGTATTCGCAATACACGACAGCCTGGAAACGGCCCTCGCCGAGCTGGCCGGGTCAGAAGGGTTTGCAGCATGAAACGCTCCGCCATGCTCGGTGTACTCGTGCTGCTGTCGGTGACAGGCCTGCCTGCCTGCACCCCTCATGGGGTACAGGCGGATCTTGCCGCGGAACGCGCCTACCCGCTCCGTCGCAACACGCCACTGAACAAACCGGTCCAGGCGCAAGCATCACGGATGGGCATGGTTCCCGCCGTGCTGCGCCCGGACGTGAATTCCACAACCCCGCCGGTTGCCCGCACCATCTCAGGCGCGCCACCGCTGTCTCCGGGTGACCGCCTGCGGGTGGAAATCCACCTGCTGGATGACCTGAGCGGGATCTACGACGTCGATGTGGACGGCACACTGCACATCCCACATCTGGATCCGCTTCAGGTCGCCGGTGCGACAGCAGCCGATGCCTCGGTGTTGCTGCGCGCCGCACTGCTTGATCGCCAGTACCTCCGCCCGGAACTTGCGCACGTCAGTGTGGAGGTGCAGCAATGGGCACCGGTACAGGTCATGGTCGAAGGAGCGGTATTCAGCCCGGGCACCGTCACCGTGAACGTGCGCGATCCCGATGAGAAGGCACAAAAGTCCCTCCAGGTGAGTGGCGATTTCCCTGGCGACCGCATGCTGCCGGCAGCACTGCGGTCCGCCGGTGGCGTACGCATGGATGCAGAACTGAGCCGGGTACAACTGGTCCGGGGCGGACAGGTTTACACCATCAGCCTGGTGGATGCCATTGAAGGTGGCCAGGTAATGTTCACCCCGCTGATCGCGGGCGACCGGATCATCGTACCGAGTTCCGGCCACATCAATGAGCGACTGGCCCGCCCGAGCGCCATCACGCCTCCCGGCATCCGGGTGTTCCTGTCCAACCAGACCACGCCCGTGGGCAGCAACAGCCAGGCTGGCATCGGTCGCGATGCGACCAGCCTGCCGTACGGTTCCACGCTGCTGACCGGACTCATCTCCGCGAACTGCGTCGGTGGCACGGCGATGACCAACAGTGCCCGCTGGGCGGTGCTGATGACCCGTAATCCGCTGACTGGCGAGCCGCACACGGTGGAGCGGGCGATCGAGGACCTGCTGCGCACCCCGCACGACGCCGATCTGAACCCTTCCCTGCAACCTGAGGATGGCATTGCCTGCTACGACTCGGGGGTCACCAACCTGCGGGACGTTGCGCGCACCATTGGCGACCTGCTGGTCCCCTGGGCCGTCTTTTTCTGAGGAACCGCCATGAGCGCATCCGTGACGATTACAAATGACAACCGGGGCTTCAGCGCCTGGATCCGTTCGCTGGCCGTCGAGGGATCATCGATGGACCGGCGTACCCGGCGCAGGGTGTACCTGCAGGTTGCCGCCCTTTCCCTGCTGCTGATCTGGGGGCCGGTGATTGCCTTCCTCGTGCTGGCCCCGGTCAGCTACACCAGTCGCTGGTCGCTGATCCTGCCTGGCGCCGGCACCGGCACCGCGGTGAACCTCGAGAGCATCGGCCAGGCTTCTGCCATGGCCACATCGCCATTCTCGAGCAACTCGGTGGATCCCAAGGTCAATTACAAGTCTATCGCCACCAGCGCACCGGTACTCGCCGAGGCGGCGCGAAAACTGGACATGGAGCCGGCCGCGTTCGGCAAGCCGGCAATCAAGTTGGTCGACCAGACCGCCCTGATCGATTTCCGCGTCACCGGCAGCACCGGCGCCGAGGCCCACGCAAAATCCATCGCGCTTTACGAGGCACTGGAAAACCAGGTCACGCGGCTGCGGGAGGATGAAATCCTGCGGCGCGAATCAGCAGTGCGCAAGACCCTGGAATCCTTCAGTGACACGCTGGCCCGGACGCAGGAGAGACTGCTTGCCTTCCAGTCCGGCGCAGACATCGTTTCGATCGAGCAGTTTCGCGAAATGACGGTGGCGGTCGAGCGGTTGCGCGAACAACATTCTGCAAAAAAAGCCGCCTTGCAGGGGGTACGTGCCCAGCTCGAACTGCTGTCAGCCCAGTACGGGCTGGCACCGTCCATCGTGCGGGTCGCTATGCGCCTGCAGCAGGACGAGGTATTCCAGGAACTGCTCAAGGAACGCTCCCGCCTGGCCGCCACCCGCGCGGAACAGCGTGCCAAGTGGGGGAGTCAGCATTACGAACTCAAAGCCACCGAGGCACGCTACCGCGGGCTGACCCAGTCACTCAAGCGCCGTGTCAGCCAGATCAGCCCGCAAACCCGGCTGTCCGTGGAAGAGCTTTCGGTGATCGGTTCGCGTTCTGCACAGGAAGCTCCGGTGCGTTCGGTGATCGAACTCAGCACCCAGGAGGCCGGCCTGCGCGCCGAGGTCGCGACCCTGGAAGCGCAGGTCGAAGCGCGCCTGGCCCGCCTGGAAACCGGCAGTTCCGATGCGGTAACCCTCGAAGACCTCACGCGCAAGCAGCAGGTCGCGATGGCGGTGTTCACCACCGCACTCGCCCGCACCGACCTGGGCAAATCGGACATCTATGCGTCTTACCCAATGATCCAGATGCTCGCCCGGCCCACCGAACCGGGTCGTCCCGACCTGCTGGGCCGGATTCTCGCGCTGGCCGGCGGCATCGCCGGCAGCCTCTTCTGTCTGACCGGATTGTGGTTGCTATGGATACGCAAAAACTTGCTCCAGAAAATTTTGAAGAGCGCGTAGTCTGGGTCGCCCTGACCTGGACCTACGTGTTCTACCTGTTCGGTGCACTCTACGTCGTCGCGCCCGTCATTGCGTGGATGCTGTTCCTGCGCCGCTGCACTGCAGCGCTGCTGACTGCACCCGGGACCGCACCCGATGGCCCGCGCCTGCCGATCCCGGTGCTCATCTGGACCGTTGGCATGCTGGTGATGTTGCTGGCCCTGTGGATCGGTCACCTGCAACAGGAACTCGGCCTGGCCAAGCTGATCAAGTCCAGCATCGGCTGGGCCAAGGGTTGGGCGCTGATTGCCCTGTTTGTGCTGATCGGCTGCCGCAATATCCGCCCGGCGCTCGTGGTCCGGGCCACCGGGATCGTGTGCCTGCAGACGCTGCTGCTATTGCCGTTATTCATTCTCGCCTGGTTGCTGGGTCTGCCGCAGACGCCCTGGGTTTCGCCGTTGCAGGTGATCGGTGGTCCGGGCCCGGAATTTTTCGCTTTCAACCTGTACGAAATTGATCCGGGCAGTGGCCTGCCCCGCTGGCGCCTGTTCACGCCGTGGGCGCCCGCACTGGGATTTGTCGCCAATATTTTCTTTCTTTTCGCCCTGCGCGAAAAAGATGCATTCTGGCGTTGGTGCGGAATCATCGGCAGCATCGCAATGATCCTCATGTCGGGGTCGCGCCTCGCGCTGGTGGCCCTGACCGGAGTGGCCCTGCTGACGTTTTTCCTCGCGCGCATGAGCCAGCCGGCCATGCTGCTGTTCGCCGGTGCCGGCGCCACGCTGACAGGCATTCTTGGTTCCTGGCTGGTACAACTCTTCGTCAATTTCTGGAGCGCTTTTCGCGGCGCCCGCGCCGATTC
>JBFJWR010000085.1:0-9979 GCA_041623535.1 Pseudomonadales bacterium | reverse complement strand
CTTGCGTACATCTTCGTCGAACTTGCGCAGAAACATCGGCCCGCGGTACACCAGTTCGGTGTCCGCACCCAGCCCGGCAAAAATGCCCGCGAACTCCACCGCGATATAGCCGCCGCCCACCACCACCGCACGCCGTGGGAATGCTTCGAGGTGGAAGGCCTCGTTGGAGGTGATCGCGAGTTCCGCACCGGGGATATCAGGCACGAAGGGCCAGCCGCCCACCGCGATCAGAATATAGCGGGCAGTGATCTCCCTGCCGTTGAGCGTGACGCTGTGGGGGCCACTGGGTACGGCCCGTCCCTGCAGCACCGTGACTCCGGCCCCGTTGAGCAGCTTGTCGTAAACGCCATTCAGGCGCTGGATTTCAGTATCCTTGTTGTCACGCAGGGTCGGCCAGTCAAAGCCGGGCTGGGTACTTTCCCAGCCAAATCCGCGGGCATCCTGGAAGTCCTCGTGATAATGCGAGGCATAAACAAACATCTTCTTCGGAACGCAACCGGCATTGACGCAGGTGCCACCGAGATACAACTCTTCCGCGAGGGCCACCCGGGCGCCCAGTTGCGCAGATATGCGCGCCGCGCGCACCCCGCCGGAGCCGCCACCGATGACGAACAGGTCATAGTCATAGTCGGCCATTTGCATTCCTTTTGGTCACAATCCGGTTATCTTAGACGAGAAGCCCGCGGGATTCCGGAATGCTTATGCAACCCACATTGACGCACCTTGCCCTGCATGTGCAGAAGCTGGATGACTGTATCCGCTTTTATGAAGAATTCTGCGGCATGCGGGTGATCCATGAGCGGGACGGCAAAGGCTCGCGGATCGTCTGGATGGCCGAACCGGGGCGTGAGAAGGAATTCATTTTCGTTTTGCTGCCGGGTGGTCCGGGCCGGCAGCAGGCGCAGAACGATTACGGCCACCTCGGCTTCGCGCTGGATTCCCGTAGTGCGGTGGACGCGATAGCGGAGCGGGCGCGCACCGCCGGTTGCCTGGTCTGGGAACCGGTCGATGAGCCCTACCCGGTCGGCTACTACTGCGGCCTCGTGGATCCCGACGGCAGTTACGTCGAGTTCAGCTACGGGCAGCCACTGGGACCGGGGGCGCCGGAGTGAATTGGCTGGTTGATAGCGCGATCATACGTAAGCGCATTTCCATACATCCATGCGAGCATGGAACCGGACAAGGCCGGGTTGGGCAGCGCATTCTGCGGGCGTCAGCGCGAACGGTACATGGACGTACCAAGAGAGCGCTGCCCGCCTTCGGAGCCGCCATGGATGGCGGCGGAGATTTAGCAGAGTGCGCTGCCCAACCCGGCCGACCTGCGAAAATGCGCTCCCCAAGCCGGCCGGCCTGCGAAAATGCGCTGCCCAGCCCAGCCTTGTCCAATTGATTGCCAATCATGTGCATGACAGCACATCAATCCAACACCATTCAAACCCGAGTCTAAAGTTTGTGCAGAAGGCGCCGTTACAGGATCAAGGCATTCACCGTACATGGAGGTGCGGCATGCATCGGCACATGATCCTGGTTCTTTCTTCCCTGGCGCTGTTAGTGGCGACCGGTTGCGCGACCATCGTGCACGGCACCAACCAGCAGGTCAGTATCTCCAGCACTCCCAGTGGCGCCAGCGTGCGCGTGAACGGGCAGTATTACGGCGTCACACCGCTGGTACTCAACCTGCGGCGCAAGGAAATCCACATCGTCCAGATGACCAAGGAAGGCTACCAGGATTACGAAATCACGCTGGAGCGCGCCATCAGTGCCTGGACGGTTGGCAATGCCGCCTTTGGCGACGGATTGATATTTGCCGCGCTCGACGGGATGGACGGCGCGTTTTACCGGCTGCATCCGGACGAACTGGTCGCCACCCTCAGCCCCAGTCGCGAGACACCCCCGGTGAAGGCGCCGGTTGCTCCGCAGGCGGCCATGGATACCGGGTCGGTTGCCCAGCAACTGATCGACCTCAAGGAACTGCTCGATGCCGGTGTGCTCAGTCCCGCAGAGTATGAAGCCCGGCGGGCCCACCTGCTGCCCCAGCTTTAACATCCCGCTCAAGAGCCCAACCCCGCCGCGCGCAGCTGCGGCCGGTGAACTATCTGCGTCTCCAGTCAACTAAACTGCGTGAACAGGGCGTCAGTATTGTGCCGCCAATTACCGAGTCCGGGAAATCCGCGAATGAAGTTACGTCTCGACAACGGCCCCCTGCTGGCCGGCCTCTTCACACTGGTACTGCTGGTCTGGATGGGGTCCGGCTTTTTCAAACAGGATGCCCATGCCGGCGCCAGCACCGCGGATGCCGGCAACCGCACCCTGGAACGCGGCCGGGTGCGGGTACAGGTACGCAGCCAGGAAGCCAGTGAGATCGACCACGTGGTCGTCCTGCATGGAAAAACCGCCCCGGACCGCGGTGTCAGCCTGCGTGCGGAAATCGCGGGACGTGTCGTTGCCGTTCATGCCCACCGTGGCGAGCAGGTGCTGGCTGGCGAAGCGATCATCGAGATAGATGCCGGTGACCTGCAGGCCCGGCTGGATTATGCCCGCGACCTGGTACGCCAGCGTGAACTCGAATTTGCCGGCGCGCAAAGATTACGTAAACAGAACCACCTGGGTGAAGCCGCGCTGGCCGAAGCCCAGGCACAGTTGAGCCGGGCCCGCTCCGAAGCACGTACGATTGCCGTGCAACTGGGCCAGACCCGCATCGTCGCTCCCTTTGACGGACTGCTCGACGATCGCCAGGTCGAAGTCGGTGATTACGTGAAGAGCGGAGACACCATCGCCCGCCTGCTCGATTTCAAACCCGCACTGCTGGTGGGTTATTTGTCTGAAGCCGAAGGCTTGCAGGTAACAAACGGCATGCAGGGACTGGCAAGCCTGCGCGATGATCGGCAGTACAAGGGCCACGTGCGATACATCAGCGCAGAAGCCGATGCGGCGACCCGAAGTTACCGGGTCGAGTTTGCGCTGGACACCACGCAGACGGCGATTACGACTGCCGGCATCACGGCGCGCGCCGAGATTCACCTGAAACAGGTGCTCGCGCATCGCGTTTCCCCCGCCCTGCTGACCCTGAATGCGCAAGGTCATTTGGGCGTGAAAATTGTCGATGACCAGGAACGCGCCCGGTTCATGCCGATCACCCTGGTGCGCGCCGGGGCCGATGGTGCCTGGGTCAGTGGTCTGCCGGCCAGCGTGCGCATCATTACCGTGGGCGCCGGCTTCGTGAATGATCAGGACCCGGTCGAGGCGGTTGCCGAAACCCGGGCCAGCACAGCAGACGCCACTTGAACGCCCTGATTGATGCCGCGCTGCACCGCTCGCGGACCGTCCTGCTGATCCTGATTCTGCTGCTGATCAGCGGGACTGTGTCCTATATCGGGATCGCCAAGGAATCCAATCCGGACATCACCATTCCGCAAATCTACGTGTCGATCACCCACGAAGGAATTTCGCCCGAAGATGCCGACCGCATGCTGGTCGGGCCCATGGACAAGCACCTGCGCAGTCTCGACGGCCTGAAACAGATTTCCGCCACCTCTGCGGAGGGTCATGCCTCGGTGGTACTGGAATTCACTTCCGACGTGGACATTGATATCGCCCTCGCCGACGTGCGCGAGAAAGTCGATGCCGCCAAGGCCGAACTTCCGGCCGACAGCGAGGAACCAGTGGTACGCGAGATCAATCTTGCGCTGTTTCCGATACTCGTGGTCACGCTCTCCGGGCAACTCGATGACCGGGAACTCTACCAGCTCGCCAACCACCTGCAGGATCGCCTGGAATCCCTGCCCGGCGTGCTGGAAGCAAAAATTTCCGGTGAACGCGAGGAAATGGCCGAAGTGATCCTCGACCCGGCCCTGCTGGAAACCTACAACCTGCGCCAGGACGAACTGTTCAACCTGGTGGCACGCAACAACCGGCTGGTCGCCGCCGGCGCCATGGATACCGGCCAGGGACGTTTCGGCATCAAGGTGCCGGGCTTGATCGAGAACGAACTGGACATCCTCGACCTGCCCATCAAGGTGCAGGGTGAGCGCGTGGTGACGTTCGCCGATATTGCCGTCGGCAGGCGCACCTACAAGGACGCCTGGTCGTACGCCCGCATCAATGGCAGGCCCACGGTGGCGCTGGAGATCAAGAAGCGCATTGGCTCGAACATTATTGAAATCGTCGAGAACGTGAAGAAGATCGTCGCGGAAGACCGGCCGGGTTGGCCTGCCGGCGTCGAGGTGACCTATTCGCAGGACCAGTCCAAGAACATCCGGCGCAGCCTGGATGACCTGTTCAACAATGTCCTCGCGGCGATCATCCTGGTGATGATCGTGGTGGTTGCGGCGCTGGGCCCGCGCAGCGCCGCGCTGGTCGGGCTGGCCATTCCCGGTTCCTTCCTGACCGGTATCCTGCTGCTCAACGTGATGGGGTACACGCTCAATATCGTGGTGCTTTTCGCACTGATACTGAGCGTCGGCATGCTGGTCGATGGTGCCATCGTGGTCACCGAGTTTGCCGACCGGCGCATGTCCGAGGGGTATAACCGGCTGCAGGCCTATGCCGCTGCATCCAAGCGCATGGCCTGGCCGATCATCGCCTCCACTGCGACGACGCTCGCGGTGTTCATGCCGCTGCTGTTCTGGCCCGATACCGTCGGCGAGTTCATGCGCTACATGCCGATCACGGTGCTGGCCACCCTGTCAGCGTCGCTGGTCATGGCCCTGCTGGTGGTACCCACGGTGGGCTCCCTGGTCGGCAAGCCGGGTGCCCATGCCGCGCGCACCGTTGCCAATCTGAACGCCGCGGAAACCGGCGACCTGTCTGAACTGCAGGGCGCAGCCGGCAGGTATGTGCAGGTGCTCCGTCCCCTGCTCAACCATCCGGGCAAGGTGCTGCTGGCGACGATCGGCATGCTGATCCTGTCCTCCCTGCTGTACGGAACATTTGGCAAGGGCGTGGAGTTCTTTCCGGATATCGAACCGGATGTGGTCTCGGTATCGGTGCGCGCACGCGGTGAACTGTCGCTGGATGAGCGCGACAAGCTGGTGCGCGCGGTGGAGGCGCGGGTCCTGCCGATGAGTGAACTGTTCAGCGTCTTTACCAAGGTTCTCGTCAGCGCCCCGCGTGATGCGGCCGAGGATGTGATCGGGGTCATGCAGATCGAACTGACCGACTGGCGTGAGCGCCGCCACGGCTATGAAATCCTGGAAGACATCAGGCAGCGGACTTCGGATATTCCCGGCATCATGGTGGAAACCGAGAAGCAGCGGAATGGCCCGGCCCAGGGCAAGGATATCGAACTGGAGGTGTACTCCGAGTACCAGGAAGTGCTTGAGCGCACGGTCGACGCCATTGTCGCGCGCATGCGACAGGTGGAAGGTCTGCGCGATGTAAAGGACAACCGCTCACTGCCCGGGCTGGAGTGGCAGATGAAAGTGGATCGCGAACAGGCCAGCCGCTTTGGCGCGGATATCGCCACGGTGGGCACGATCGTGCGCATGGTGACCGGCGGGCTGACGGTCGGCACGTATCGCCCGGAAGGCGCCAAGGACGAACTCGATATCCGGGTTCGCTACCCGTTCGACCGGCGTAATCTCGCAGAACTCGACCGCCTGCAGGTCGCCACCGCAGCCGGAACGGTGCCTTTATCCAGCTTTGTGCAACGCCTGCCTGTACAGCGCACCGGCCAGATCGAACGGATCGACGGCAAGCGCACCATCAAGATCGAGGCCGCCGTGCAGGAAGGTTTCCAGGTGGATAGCAAGATCCGGGAATTGCAGGCCGGCCTTGCCGCTGCCGAATTGCCGAAAGAGATCCAGTACCGCTTTCGCGGCAATACCGAGCGGCAGAGCACCGCGCAGGACTTTCTCTGGAAGGCGTTTGGCGTCGCACTGTTCGTCATGGCCATCATCCTGGTGACGCAGTTCAACAGCTATTACCAGGCCCTGCTGATTCTCAGTGCCGTGATCTTCTCGATCATCGGCGTGCTGCTTGGATTGCTTTTGAAAGGCGAACCATTCGGCATCGTGATGTGCGGGGTCGGCGTGATTGCGCTGGCCGGCATCGTGGTGAACAACAACATCGTGCTGATCGATACCTTCAACATTCTGCGCAAGGCTGGCATGAGTCCGAAAGAGGCCGCGTTACGCACCGGTGCCCAGCGCCTGCGACCAGTGGTGCTGACCACGGTAACCACCATCCTGGGCCTGCTGCCGATGGTCTACTCGGCGAACGTGGACCTCGTCAACCGGGTGATCGAAATCGGCGCACCCTCTTCGCAATGGTGGAACCAGCTTTCGACGGCCATTGCGGGTGGTCTGATGTTTGCCACGGTGCTGACCCTGGTGGTCACGCCCTGCCTGCTGGTCTGGGGCGCGAAAGACTAGCTTGGCAGGATACGCTCAGGCATTACTGATTTTCGAAGAATCACTGATTGGAATCAGCGTGTCGAGCGACGACGGTTTGTGAATGCCGTATCCCTGTGCGAAATCCACGCCAATGCGCCGTAACACTTCGACTATCTCGTCGTTCTCAACAAACTCGGCAATGGTGTGCATCTCCAGTGCGTGCCCAACATCATTGATGGAGCGCACCATGGCTTCATCAATGCGACTTTCGACAATGTTGCGGATAAATACGCCATCGATCTTCAGGTAGTGCACCGGGAAGTTCTTCAGGTAGGCAAACGATGACATGCCGGTACCAAAATCATCGATCGAGAATGTACAGCCCAGGTCACCGATCACGTCGATAAACCTGCGTGCCGCTTCGAAATTTGAAATGGCGGCCGTTTCCGTAAACTCGAAACAGAGTCGTTCACCCGGGATGCGGCTTTCCACGATATCGCGCCGGATGCGTTCATGAAAATCGATATTGGTGATGGAGTGCCCGGACAGGTTGATCGCCAGTTTGCCAATGCTGCTCAGGGCCTCGGGATTACTCCGGCACCAGTCCAGTACGGTTCCCACCACCCATGCATCGAGGTCATGCATCAGGCCGTAGTTCTCTGCGGCGCCAAGAAACAATCCAGGGGGTACGGTCTTGCCGTCTTCATCGCGCATGCGCACCAGGATTTCGTAGTGATCGAGTTCTGATTTGACCGTTGTCAGCGGCGAGATCCGTTGCGCCTCGATAAAAAAGCCGTTGGTGTCCAGCGCCCGCGCGATCTTGTTTGCCCAAAGTACCTGGCCGAAACGGTCGGCAAATTCACGATCTTCCGCGTCGTACACGTAAATGCGGTTACGGCCGCCCTCCTTGGCCGCATAGCAGGCGGAGTCAGCCAGGCTGAGCACGCTTTCATGCTTCGCGGTATCCGGGGTGATCATGACCAGCCCGATACTGACGCCGACCTGGAAAACCTCTTTTTCCCAGCTGAACCGGAATTCGTGCACGCTGTTGCGAATCGTCTCGGCCACCTGCTGGGCTTTCTTCTGCGGGCAGTCCAGCATCAGGATGCCAAACTCGTCACCACCCAGGCGTGCCACCGTGTCGCCGGTACGAACGGCCTCTTTCATCAGGTTGGTCAGCTGGGCGAGCAGCATGTCTCCGGCGGCATGTCCGCAGGTGTCGTTGACCACCTTGAACTTGTCGAGATCGAGGTACATCAGGGTATGACGGGTGTCATCGCTGACCGCGGTGGTGGTCGCAAATCGCAGGCGCCGCTGGAATTCGTCGCGATTCAGCAAACCGGTGAGCGCATCGTGCGTGGCCTGGTGCGAAATCTTGTTGATCAGGTCGCGCACCTCGGTGACATCACGAAGCACCAGCACGACACCCTCACGATTACCGGCGTTGTCTTCGAGCACGGACACCACGCACTCGACCACCCGGCTGTCCTGGGGGTCATCCCGGGTGCGCTGCCGGCGCGTCACGATCGGGTGTGCCCGGCGGTTGCGGATGTAAAATTCGACGGGATCATCCAGTGCGACCCCGGTATTGGCATCAAAGGTGCGGATCACTTCACGGCTCGGCCGGTCACGGACATCTTCCAGTGACACGCCCAGCATGCTTTCGGCGACCGGGTTCAGGTAGGTGATCCGGCCGTTCATATCGGTGCTCAAAACCGCATCGGTCAACGCCCCCAGCGTGGTTTCAATGCGTCGCTTGGCCGTCATCAACTCGTTCTGAAAGGCGATGCGGGTGGTGATGTCTTCCAGTTCGAGCAGGTACTCACCGATATCGGCGATGGGGAAATAAGTCACCTCGAAGATACAGGTCCGGTCTCCGAGGTCGCACGGCAGCAGTTCTCCGTGAATCTCCTCGCCGGTCCGCAGTCGGTCGACAAAAGCCTTCTTCAGACGCAAGTGCGTTGCGACGCCATTGAGTGACGCGGGCATTTTCTCTGCCCCCGTATAGTCATAATATTTACGATTCACGGTGCGCACGGAACCGTTTTCCGGGCTCAGCACGATGATGATCGCCGGCACTGCCTGCAGCACCTCGCTGATAAACTTGTTGTCCCGCGTGATCGCTGCCGTCTGCTCCGCTACCGTTTCCGCCATGGTGGCATCCCGGTGCCGGATTTCGCCGATCATGTTGTTGAACATTTTGACCAGTTGCCCGAGTTCATCCTCGCGCGTTGTGGGGACCATTACGTCGTAGTTCTTCTCCTTCGTGACCTGCGCCATGGTCCGGGTCAGGCTGGTGATGGGAACAGTGATCTGGCGCTGAAAAAGCATGGCGATGGCAAAGCTCACCAGGCCACCGAACAGGAGGATCACGCCTGCCGTCAACAGCATTTTGTTCATTTCCTGGTCGAGGAGCTTCATTTCGCCGCGCAGAAGAACATGCCCCAGGGTCTTGCCGTCGAACTCGACCGGGTGGAACAGGATCAGGGAATCCCGGGATTCAAAGAAGCCCGGTCCCGTTGGCGCGGCATAAATGTGGGCTCCGGGCAGCCGGTATCGGGCGAGCAGCGTGCCGTCTACCAGGTACACACCAGCTTGCGCGATAAACGGGTACGCAGATGCCGAGGCCAGCGTTTTTTCCGCGCTGACCTGATCGGCCCTGGCCAGTGCCTCGCGCACGTTGGAACTGATGCTGTTTGCCTGCGCCGTCAGATCATCGCGCAGACCGTTGCGCAGGCTCTGATAATCGTTGATCACAAATGCAGCAACCACAACGACCAGGGAGATGGTGCTGGTCAGCATGATTGTCAGGGCTAAACGGGTGCGCAGTTTCATGCGTTGCAACTCTGAACAGTCGCAGTACCGCTCAGTTCAGTGAACAGGGTGGACATACTGTGCGTGCAACTGGATGGTCATGGTGTTCCTGCCGATCATCCCGTGGTCATCCTCGTCCATATCGGCGCTACTGAAAGCAGGTTGCCCCTGCTCAATCCGCCCCGCACTATCAGCGAGGTCATGCTGTGCGAGCGAAGTTGGACTGACGACGCACAAGATGAAGCTGTGCGAGACGTCAGATCGACTGCCCGATGAAATCACACCCCACTCAGCCTCTCATTGCCAGTTTCACTGAGTGTAGGGTTTCGACCGGATACTGACAACTGAAGCTATGCCGGATGGATGCGCCACCTGCTTCCAGTACAATAGCGATCCCTTACTTCCGGAGCGTGATTTCCCAGTGCGTTTTTTGCCCGTCTGCCTACTTGTTTTTCTGCCCCTGCTGGCGCCTTCGGCCTTTGCCGGAGACATCGTCGAGCAGCGCCGACAGTACCGTGATGCACTGGCGGCACTGCGCGCCGACCGCCTGACCCAGTTTCAGAAGCTGCGCGAAGACCTGCTCGATTACCCGCTCTACCCGTACCTGGAGTATCACTACCTCCGCAAACGCATGAACACCCTGCCCGAGCAGGAATTGCAGGACTTCATCGCCAAGTGGCCCGACACGCCTTTGGTCGAAAGCCTGCGGGCCTCGTGGCTGTACGCACTGGCACAGAAGAAAGAATGGAAACGCTACGAGGCGGTGTTCCAGCCGGGGATCAAATCGCTGCAGTTGCGCTGCTACCACCTGCAGGCCCGCTGGCACAATGGCG
>JBFJWR010000084.1:0-10163 GCA_041623535.1 Pseudomonadales bacterium | reverse complement strand
GCGGTGTAGCAGGCGCGGCGTATCAGCGCCGGTCCGGTTCCAGTTCGGCAATCTGCTTGAGTTCCTGATCGGATGCCTGGTCGGGATCCACCATGTAGAGGATTTCCATGAATCGGTTGTTCCGCACCCAGGTCTCCGAGCGGATGAAGCGCGCAGCCGCCCCTGTTCCCCGTACGCCCTCATAGCTGGCGACGATGCTGTTGCCGCTTTTGTGGATATCCGTCTGGTAATCGCTGAGGCCGGCATTGCGCGCGGCAAATTTCATCTGCTCGGGCAGGTGGGCCTCCAGGGCTTTGCGATCCTGCACGATGTAGGGACCGCAACTGGCGCGCACCGACGCGGACGAATGGCGGGCGGTCGCGATGGTGAAGGACAACTCGCCCCGCTCCTGGGTGCTGATTTCCGGCGTCCCGGCCATGCGCAAGCGGAACCCGCAGTTCTTCGGTGCAAACAGGAAACCATCTGACGGCAAGGTGAGCGTTGGCGGCGGTGTCGGACGCGGCAGGGTGCTGGTCGGCGCCACGGGTTCGCGTTCCTGTACAAACCAGAACAGGCCGCCAACAACGACCAGCAGCAGGCAGCTCGCCAGCATGCGCTTCATGAGTTGCTACGCCAGCCCGTGAAACTCATCGGCCTCCAGCCGCCAGTACCGGGCGTGACCGGTTGCCGGCATCGTCGATGGCCTGTATCAGTACGTCGCCGGTGCCGGGCGGGAGGATGCAGCGTATGTTCTGCGCGCCTGTGGCCGTGCAGGTCGCCGGCAGCGGGTTCCGGCTGCCCGGCCGGGTCAGTTCGTAGCGCACCCCGGGCCCGACATTCCAGTCGTCGCCGGTGGCTCCGAAGCGCACCGTGTTGCCGGAGCGTTTGACATTGCGCACTGCCGCCGGCGGGCGACAGTCCTGTCCGTAATTGTTGGTGTGGCATTCGTCGTGACCTTCTGTCCACCACTGGCCGTTTGCCAGTGCTCCATCGGCACCTTCCAGGTCCCACACAAATCGCCAGCCTTCGCGGGTGCCGGCAACCATCTCCAGTTTGCCGTCGCCGTCGATATCACCAATCGCCGGGACGTTGTACAACCAGCCACCTGCCAGTTTCGGAAAGCCGGCGACATCCTCACCATAAAGGTTATAGGCATGGATCAGGTACATGCCGGTGCCGACGATCACTTCGCGCGTGCCCGAGCCGTTCACGTCCGCAATCGCCGGCGTGGAAAGCAACTGGTAATCATCGGTGGATGCCGGGTATCCCGGCAGGAACGATTCCGGCAGCAGGGAATCCCAGACCTGGATCACGTGGCTGAACGGCAGGTTCTGCCCGGTGACCACCAGATTGACCGCGCCGGCAGCGCTCAGTCCGCCCTTGGCGATGTCGAGGCCGCCGAAGCCGTTGATGTCACCGACGATGGGGTACTCGAACAGGTTGAGTATCTTGGTCGGGCCGCTGCCACCCGCATTACCGGTTGCAATGCCGTTGACCACGCCTTCACTGAAGTAGGCTTTCTTGCTGCCGTCCGCATCAATGACGTACAGGTCGCTGGTGGTAATGGTGGCGACCACCGAGTCCCTGCCATCGCCGTTGAAGTCCGCCAGGGCCACGGCATGGTTGGGCCCCACCAGTGGCAGGATGTCGGGTAACAGGCCGTTGATTTGCACCGGCCAGTTTGCCACGGCGCTGCCATCGTCATTGATGGCATGGATGCGTGATGATCCACCGAGTGCCTGCGCGGCCACGTTGATGGCGAGTCCGCGCGCCTGCTCCAGCACCGTGGTGAAACCCTTCTGATCCGGCGTGGGTGTTTCGGCAGTGCTGTAGAACTCGTTGGTGCCCGAGACTATCTCGAGTTGCGGGTCATCATCGAGGTTGCCCACGGCCGGCGTGGCGATGATCTCGCCCCAAGAGTCCACCGACTGCAGGTCATCGATCAACTGGCGCGGAAATCCGTTGCGCGGGGTTCCGTCCTTGCCGGACCAGACATAGATATGCCCGTCCAGCGCGCCGACGATGATCTCCCTGATACGTCCTGCTTCTTCGGTCTGATCGAGGTCGGCCAGCACCACGCTGCCGAGGATGCCGCGCTTGGGATGGTACTTGGCAGTGCGCAGTTTCGGGCTCGAGCGGGCCGGGTCCAGCGCCACCTGGAACTTGACCGTGCCTTCAGGCGTGAGGACGAAGATACGCCCGTCGGCACCCGGTGCGACGATTTCAGGAATCCCGTCGTTGTCGAGATCCGCGACGGCCGGGGTACGGAAGCCGGCAGTCAGGGGCGGAACCGCGCCGCTGGTAAAGGCTTTGGATCCCGGGTAGTAAAAGTGCGTGGGCGGCAGTTGCCAGGGTTCCCCGCCGTTGAAGGAGGGCAGGGTGGTGCCATCATGTTGCCAGACCCACAACTCCCCGGAACTGTTGCCTTCGATGATCTCCAGCGTGCCGTTGCCGTCGAGATCGTACAGAACCGGCGAGGTCTCACCGCCGGTGTCGACAAACTTGGGCCAGCCTTCGTGCCAGGTCGGGTCGTGATAAACAAAGTAGGTTTTGCGGTCTTCGCCCACATTGCCGTCCGCGTCGGTGACGCGCAGGCGCACGGTGATCACGAACTCGTTGACGTGTTCCGGCGGTTTTCCCTTGCGACTGCCCGGTAACTGGTCGGCGATGCGGGACACCGGCAGTTCGCCGAGTACCGGCTGGTTACCGGATGATTTGCCCAGGCCCTTGCCCTTGCCGCGCACCTGTCCCTGTCCCTTGCCCTGGCTGCCGGTGCCGACCGGGCGCTCCGGCTTGCCGGTCTTGCTGCAGGCGGTGTTGTCTGCGAACGTCTCGAAATCATCGTCGGTCGGTTCCACACCCAGTGCCCACTGCAGGGAGTAGGAACACGCGGAAGAACGACTGGCGCGGGCCAGTCCATGGATGGCGATCCTGTTCTCGGCGACGGGGTCGAGCATGGCCCACCAGGCGGGAAACTCGATCTGTGCTTCCGGTGGTATGCGGCCCGCCTGCACCATGCGCAGCGCGGCACCGAGGTCCGCGCGACCGTATCCGAAGTGTTCGTCCCAGCCCTGCTGTGCGGGATCCGGAATGCCGATGCCCACGGTGTTCAGTGGCAGTACGTCTTCTGCCGAGAGCGTCATCACCTGTTTGACTTCATTCGAACTGAGCCGGTTCGACTTGCCAAATTTCTGGATGCCCAGCGAGTGAATCAGGCCGGCGCCACCGCCGGCCTGGCCGGTTGCCTGGCTGCCGGTATCACCGACATAACAAACGTGCGCATGGGCGCCGTGCTGCGTCAGGTTGGCCTGCCGGAACCAGGTCTGTATGGGCGCGTCGGCACCGAGGTTCACGCCCAGCGCCGCCAGGAACTTGCGCAGGTCGGCGCTGCCCGGGGCATCCCCGAAAAACTCGTTGCCACCGGCGGCCGGCAGGTCCGGTACGCAGCCATTGATGAAAACGCTTTCCACGTAATTGGTGGGATAGTTGTGGTTCGCGGTATTCAGGTCGCTGGAGACATGCATCAGCGCCATGCCCTTCTCGTAGGCGTAGCGGTTCGCGGCCTGCGCGGCACGGGTGTTCTGCAGCACGCCGTTGGCAACCACCTGCACGAGGGCGCCATTGTCCGCTGCATACACGGTGCCAGCCGCCCAGTTGTCACCGGGATAGACGAAGGTGTCCCAGGGCCGGATCATCATCAGCCGGCATTGGGGGCAGATGCCGGCACCGCCGGCGCCGTCATTGGTCTGCTCGGCTGCCTCCAGCGCGCGCCCGGTGCCATGGTTGCGTGCCGATGAATAGCTGGACACGTCCTCGGGGTCATTGTCCATGTCGAGGAAATCCCAGCCGGCAATGTCATCGACGTAGCCGTTGCCATCGTCATCCTGCTGATTCGAAAAGGCGCGGATCAGGTCCTGGCCGTCGAGCAGGCCATTCCCGTTGGCATCGCTGACGCGCGCGTCGCCCTTGTAATCATCCACCGTGAACGCACCATCGCCATCCGCATCGTGGCGGGTGGCGCCCTGCGGGATGGGCAACTCGTTGCGATTGAGCCAGATTTTCCTGCGGACTCCGGCGTTGTCCCAGCGTATGCCGGTGTCCATGATCGCGATAACCACGTCCGGTGATCCGGTCGAAATCTTCCAGGCCGCATCGGCGCGGACCCCCGATACCATCGCCTGGCCGATGCGGGGTCCTTCCTTGTAGTAGGCGCTGTTCTCGGTAGCATCCGGCGCGAACCCGAATAACTGGTATTGCTCGCTGCCGAGGTCGGCACAGCGGGCGCCGGGATCTTCGTCATCGGACTCGTAACAATCGAAGCGCGGGTCGTTGGGGGTGCCGGCACGCAGATCCGGATTCGGGTGGGGGAAGCGGGAACTGCCCGCTTCTGCCAGCACCAGGTTCGCCGCGAACAGCGTCAGAACCAGGAGCGAAAGCTTGCGCAGCATCATCAGGGGCACCAGAAATTGTGGGTGTGGACGCATCAATCAGGGGCAGTGGATCGTTTGATCATAAATCCGACAGCCAATACATAGATATAGTAGAAACGAACGATCAGACCGCTTGCCTGGCGTCCGGGAATGAAATTGCGCGCCGCCGAAGGTTCGAAATCCCGGAAAAGGGCGTAAAATCTCCCACAGCCTGCCCGAATTGCATGATTTGGTCGGATTTCGGCATGGTGAATAATTGCCCTGTGCACCTCGCCCGCAGACGGTTACATTTACGACCGAACCAAGAATCATTCTTTCGCATTGAGGTACACGCTATGCCCTTCGTTCGCACCCTGACAGTTCTGGCCAGTCTATGCGCCACCTTTACCGCCCATGCCGAGGTGGATTACGCCGGGCTGGCGGTCGGCGATGAGATTCCAGGGCGCTATATCGTCGTGCTGCAGGATGCCGAGACGCTGGCCGCTGCATTGCACGTTGATCCGTCGGCGCCGGGCAGCGTGCTCACCGAAACGATCGTGAAGACGCTTGGCAGCGGCATCGTGGCCAATGTCAGCCACGTGTATGGGAACACCATACTCGGCTTCGCTGCCCCGCTGAGCGCATCGGAACTGAGCTTCATTCAGGATCATCCGCTGGTTGACTACGTCGAGCCGGACCGGGTGATCGGAATTTCCCTGCAACAGGCCAACGCCACCTGGGGGCTGGACCGCAGTGACCAGCGCAGTGGTCTGGACAGCTTTTACAGCTGGCAGGCGGATGGCGCGGGTGCCCATGCCTACATTCTGGATACCGGGATTCGCGCCAGTCACCAGGAATTCTCCGGGCGCATCGGCGAGGGCGCGGATTTTTCCGGTGAAACCGGCTTCTTCGGTGGCGGCGGGGGCAGTGGCGGTGGCTTCTTTGGCGGAGGCGGCGGCCTGTTCGGTGGCGGCAGCGAGGAGCCGGCGGAACCGTTTGCTCCCGATGACTGCAACGGCCATGGCACCCATGTCGCCGGCACCGTGGGCGGTACGAAATATGGCATGGCCAAGAACGTGACCATCCACGCGGTGCGCGTGCTGGGCTGTGGCGGGGTGGGCAGTTCCTCCAATTCCATCGCCGGCCTCGACTGGGTGGTGGCGAATGGCGAGCGCCCCGCGGTCGTCAATATGAGCCTGGGTGGTTCGGCCAGCGCTGCCGAAGACAGTGCGGTCGCCGAGACCGTGCAGGCAGGTATCACCGTGGTGGTTGCCGCCGGTAACGATGATGTGGATGCCTGTGGCGGTTCTCCGGCGCGTGAACCCAGCGCAATTACCGTTGGCTCCACCGACCAGGATGACTCCCGCTCGGGTTTTTCCAACTGGGGCTCCTGCCTGGATATCTATGCGCCCGGCGGCAGTATTCAGTCCGCCAGTTACCTGAGCAACACCGGTTCCGACACCATGAGCGGCACGTCCATGGCATCTCCCCATGTTGCCGGCGCGGTGGCCCAGATTCTCAGCGCCAGCCCGGGCGCGTCCCCGGCGCAGGTGCTGAGCACCCTGAAAAGCCGGGCCACGGCGAACGTGGTGAACGATCCGATGGGTGCTCCCAACCTGCTGCTTTATAACGGTGGCGGCAGCGGCGCGGTTGTCATTGGCGAGGAGCCGCCCGCGGAGGAACCGCCGGTGGAAGAGCCGCCCGCCGAGGAGCCGGTGGCGGAAGAGCCTGCCGATGGATCGGGCAGCGAAAAGCCCGGCAAGGGTGGCGGCAAAGGTCGCAACAAGTAATCCGGCCGACCAGCGGATTTCAGGATCAGCGGTCGGTAAATTCCTCAATAACTGGCTTGATTGCAGAAACCCGGGTGTTTTCCAGCACCCGGGTTTCCTGTTTTGTGACGCAGTTCATGTTTCGTTTAATTTGGGTCGCGTAGAGTACAGGCATCATAATTGATCAGAGCAGCCTGCCATGTACCGGATTCTTTTAGTGGATGACGACTACGATGATGCGGAGATTATCCGCACCACCATTCGTGATCATGCGCGCTGGAGTTGCCAGGTCGTCCACGTGGACTGCATTGCCGATGCCGAGTGGCAGGTGCGTAACAACCGCTTTGACCTGCTGCTGGTCGATTACCAGCTGAAGTCGGGTTACGGCCCGCAACATGGCACCGATTTTATCCGCGACTGTTTTGCGCGCGGTTTGCGGGTGCCGACGATCCTGATCTCCGGTCATCCGCGCGTTTTGCTGGACCAGGAGATTCTCGGCCTGTGCGCGACCAGCGACCTGCAGTTCCTGAGCAAGAACGACCTGAGTCCGGGCACGCTGCTTTCAGCCGTTTACTCTTCGTTGTCGCGGGTGATTCACCTGCTCGTGATGCACGATGATGAAGGGCGTGCACAGGAACTGGAGCGGATTTTCGGGCTCGATGAATTCCACCGTTTTCGGGTCACAACCACTTCTTCAATCGCAGAGGCCATGGAATTGCTGCGCACCATCCACGTGGATGTGGTGGTTGCCAGTTCGAAGATGCCGGAACACAGTGGCATGCAACTGATAGACCAGGTGATCTACGACCAGTTGTGCCCGGATGCAGCTTTCTTCCTGTTATCAGCTGCGGATGATTTGCAGAATCATGACAGTGCACTGCGCCTGATCGGCCGTCGGCGGGTCGAGTTCTGTTCCGAAACGTCGCTGACCGACACGAGCATCATTCCGGCAGTGGTGCGGTGCCGCAACGAGGCCCTGCTGTCCCGTTACCGCCCTGTTCAGACCCGCCAGATGCCGCTGCAGAACACCGGAACCTGAGCGTCGCCCGTCGCGGGTGTGGTGCGCTGATTCAGTGAGCCGGAAAAGGGATGACGTAAAACAGGATGGCGAAGTAGTGCAGTACGCTGCCGGCCAGCACGAAGCCATGCCAGATGGCATGGTTGTACGGCAGGCGTTCCCAGACGAAAAACACCACGCCACCACTGTAGGCCAGGCCACCCAGGACCATCAGCCAGAGTCCGCCACTGGGTACCATCTCGATAAATGGCCGTATGATCAGCAACACAATCCAGCCCATCCCCAGGTAAATGGCGGTCGAGGTTTTTTCGAAGCGGCCGGTGAAGAACAGCTTGAAGCCCACCCCGGTCAGTGCCAGCGCCCAGATTGCGATCAGCATCGGTATGCCAAAACTTTCGCGGAACGTGACCAGCAGAAAAGGCGTGTAGGTGCCGGCGATCAGCAGGTAGATGGCGGAATGATCAATAACCTGCAGGATCTCCTTCGCCCTGACATGCGTAATGCTGTGGTAGAGGGCTGACGCCAGGTACAGGATGATCAGCGTGGCGCCGAAGATGCTGCAACTGATGACATGCCAGCGATCGCCGTAGAGCATCGAGAAACCGACCAGCACCGCGAGCCCGGCGATGCTCGCGACTGCGCCCAGTCCATGCGTGATGGCATGCGCGATTTCTTCGCCAAGGCTGTAGATCGGGTTCTCTTTGACCTTGTCGTCACCGTCATCAGGTGACTTGGAATCCTTTCCTATCGCCACTTGATATTGCAGCCTATGGACGGAAGCTGAGCCTCGCTGACCGGTTCGTTGGCCAGCACCGCATCCAGTGCCGCGCGCAGGTCGGCTCCGGTGAGTGGCTCTTCATTGCGGGGTGTGGATGCATCCAGCCGGCCGCGGTATACGCAGGCCAGGTTGCCGTCGAAGACATAGAAGTCCGGCGTGCACGCGGCGTCATAGGCCCGGGCGACGGCCTGGGATTCATCGTACAGATACGGGAACGGATAACCCAGTTCACGCGCTGCAATCTGCATCTGCTCCGGCGCGTCTTCCGGGTAGTTGTCCGCATCGTTGGCAGAGATCGCCACGAAGGAGATGCCTTTCGCCTGGTATTCGGTCGCCAGTCGCACCAGTTCGGCATTCACATGCTTGACGTAAGGGCAGTGGTTGCAGATGAACATGATGACCGTGGCGGTTTGCGAGCGGAGCTCCTGCAACGACAGCTGTTTTCCTGAAACTGTATCCGGCAGGCTGAAATCCGGTGCCCGGGTTCCCAGGGGCATCATCGTGGAAGGGGTTCTGGCCATGAAGATCTCCTTGATTTCCTGCAGCACTTCTTACCATGAACTGCCAGTCAATGGACAGGCGTCGTTCCTGCCAGCAGAATCCGTTGCCGCCTGAATGCGGCCGGGGCGCTATCCGTCTAGTATGCACAGACAGTCTGAATCGGTCAGGGGGCACTCGGGGGAGTGACTTGCTGGCCCTTGCCAATAGAGGATCCAGTCATGACAGATCACTGGCTACAAATTTCCCCTGATTTCTGGAACCTGCCCGGTTCATTCAAGATCGGCGGCATGCTCGATGTGGGTACCCATATCTCGCTGGTGCGTCGCGGCAATGGCAAGTTTGTGCTGCTTGACTCCTATACCCTGAGCGATGAAGCGGGCCGGGAACTCGACGCGCTGACCAATAATGGCGCGGATATCGAGGCCATCCTGAACCTGCACCCGTTTCACACGATCCATGTGAAAAACATGCATGAGCGATTTCCGCGTGCGCGGCTGTATGGCACTGCCAGGCACCTGGAACGTTTCCCGAAGTTGCGCTGGGAAAGCCTGCGCACCGAGGATCCCGATTTGCACAAGCTGTATGCCGAGGATTTCGATTTTTCCATACCGCGTGGGGTGGATTTCATTTCGGCGAACCAGGACGTGCATTTCTCATCGGTGATGGTTTTGCATCGCGCTTCCGGCACCATGCACGTGGATGACACCCTGATGTACCTGCGGATGGCGCCGCCCCTGGGCTGGCTCGGGCTGGGGGATTCACTGCGCTTTCATATCACGCTGGCGAAGGCGCTGGAAAAGCGTGCCGGCGCGGCGGCTGATTTTCGTGCCTGGGCACAGGAACTGATTGAGCAGTGGGGTGGCGCCAGGAACCTGTGTGCGGCACACGTGGTTAACCTGCTGGATCAGGACAATCCCGGTGCGTCGATGAAGGAACGCATGCAGGGCGCGCTCTCACAGGTTGAAAAGATCCTCGCGAAGCACGAAAAAAAATACGGTTGATCTGGCAGGCCGCTTGCCTGCCTGTCAGAACGACAGGCTGAGGGAAAGATAGAGTGAACGACCCGCACGGGCCGGTACGGTATTGATGCGCCGCCCGACGAATTCCGGCTGGTGGACGTTTTCATCCAGCAGGTTGTAGGCATACAGCCCGGCGCTCAGTGCCCGGTCCCGCTCGCCTCCCATCCAGTGCGACAGGTCAAGCCGCATATTGGCTGTAACCATGTTGTAGGCATCGGCATCCGGGTTCACTTCGGCACGCCCCGGCGACCGGTTGCCGATGTCATGCGCATGACTGTAGTGCAGTTCTTCCACACCGACGTTGATGCCTGGTGCCAGTTCAAATGACAGGCCCAGTTTGGCCATGTGGTTGGGTACGCCGGTAAAGTTCTCGATCCCGGTGGAGTCCTCGTTCTCCTGGTAGGTGTAGGAACCGGTCAGCGAGATCTTGCGGGCGAAGCGGTGTTCCCCGGTGAGCTCAACGCCGCGGATCTGCAGTTCTCCCTGGTTGATGTGATCCAGGATGTTGTCCGGCGCGCGCTGCCGGGTGACCAGGTCCTGCTGCCGGCTTTGGAACACCGTTGCAGCATACTTCGTTTGCGTGTCATGGAAAAAGACCTGGGCGTCCCAGGTTTTCACCTGCTCCGGTTCCAGCGCGGGGTTGCCGCGCAGGCCACCGGTGATGTTGCCCAGCATGTCCCGCACGACAAT
>JBFJWR010000083.1:0-10169 GCA_041623535.1 Pseudomonadales bacterium | reverse complement strand
GGTGGGAAGCGTGGCCAGCGTCGTGCGGCTGGCCGCCAGCCGGGTGGCGGCCTGTTGCCATGGCCGGGGCAGCCCGGCGACTCCGTCTGCAGTTTGCTGGCTGACCTGCACCAGCAGCCAGTCCAGCCCGCGCGGATCAGCCCGCTGAATGCGCTTGGGGCGTACCCGGGCATGGATTTGTCCAAGGAAGCTGCCGATTGCCGTACATGCATCCGGACCCGGATGCATGTCGTGTCCGCCGGGCAGGCGCGGTGTCACCAGGACGGTTTTCCCGGCCAGTTGCATGTGGCGTTGCCCGCCCTCGGTCGGCAGTGGCAGGGGAACCGGCAGTTGTCTGCCGTGCGCGGATTCCAGCAACTCGAGAATGAACTCCAGTCCCGGGCCATCGGGTGGCTGCTCGAGGATGGTCAGAACCCAGCGCAACTCGTCGTCTTCTGTCGAGCCGGTCCCCAGGAAGTAGTTGGTGTTCTCCACTCCCTCGGAAATACCCCGCGCGAGCAGCGGGCCGGGCAAGCCGTAGGCCCCGGCCAGCACTGCAAGTTGCTCCTTGTCGACCCCCGTGAAGACTGCCATTTACCAGGAGTGGATAATCCAGGAGGGGATCAGCAGGTCCGACTTGTCTGCCCGTATGTAATTGCCCATGCCGTCCGGGTCGATCAGGAAGTAGGCCGGGCCGTTCTTCGGCACCACCTTGATGAGATACAGCAGCCCGTTGGCACGGTACTCATAGAGCATGTGGCCTTCCTCGTGGCGGACCGTGACTTCCGGTTCCGGGACGTTCTTGCCGTCGGCAAAGCTCCCCGGACTGCCGATCAACAGCAGGCAAAGCACCATGCCGGCGCAATGAGTGATTGTCAGTCTTCTGTGTTTCATGCGAACCTCCCGGCCTTGTCCAGGCCTTTGTGATAGTTCCAGTGTGCAGATGATCGGTTCAGCTGAAAACCCCGACGTGATCCTGATTGATGGGTCGTCCTACCTGTACCGGGCATTCCATGCATTGCCCCCGCTGGCCACCGGCGATGGAAGGCCCACCGGCGCCATCAAGGGTGTAGTCAGCATGGTACGAAAACTGCTGAACGACCATGCCGCCCGGATCGTGGCCGTGGTGTTTGATGCGCCCGGACCGACGTTCCGTCACGAGATGTACGCCGAGTACAAGGCGAACCGGGAATCCATGCCCGATGAACTGCGCAGCCAGGTTGAGCCCCTGCACGCGCTGATCCGGGCGCTGGGCATTCCGCTGGTCTGCGTGGCTGGCGTTGAGGCCGATGACGTGATCGGTACGCTGGTCAGCCGGGCCCGCGAAGCGGGGCTTTTCACCCTGGTATCCACTGGTGACAAAGACCTGGCGCAACTGGTCGACCCGCACTGTGCGCTGATCAACACCATGAATAACCTGCTGCTCGATGTGCCCGGTGTCGAGCAGAAGTTTGGCGTGGCGCCGGAACAGATCGTCGATTATCTCAGCCTGATCGGTGATTCCTCGGACAATATCCCCGGCGTTTCCAAGGTCGGCCCGAAAACTGCGGTGAAATGGCTGGCAGAGCACGGTTCCCTGGATACCATCATGGCCACCGCCGACACCTTCAAGGGCAAGGTGGGCGAGAACCTGCGTGCCGCACTGGAGCAACTGCCCCTGAGTCGCGAACTGGTGCGCATCCGCTGTGACCTGGAGCTGGAAGTTGCGCTGGAAGAACTGATTCCCGGTGCCGCGGATACCGCGGCCCTGCGTGAACTCTACCGGGACCTCGAATTTCGCACCTGGCTGGCCGAGTTGAACAATGGCGCCGAGGATGCAGCAGACGCCCCGGACCCTGCTGCCGGATCCGCACCGGCACCGCCCAATCCGCTGGCAACCGAGGTGGTGGATACGCTGGCCGCACTGGATGACTGGCTGGCGCGCATTGCCAGGGCGCCGATCCTGTCTTTCGACCTGGAAACTACCAGCCTGAATTACATGGATGCCGCGGTAGTGGGCATCTCGCTGGCCGTGGAACCCGGGAACGCCGCATACATTCCGGTGGGCCATACCTACGAGGGCGCGCCCGCCCAACTCGACTGGGCTACGGTCCGCGACCGGCTGGCACCGGTGCTCGAGGACCCGGCCGTACCCAAGGTGGGGCAGAACCTCAAGTACGACATCAATGTGCTGGCCTGTCACGGCGTCGAAGTAGAGGGCGTGGCGCATGACAGCATGCTGCAGTCCTACGTAATCGACAGCACCGCCGGTCGTCACGATCTTGATTCGCTGGCCGGTCGCCTGCTCGGCCGCGAGACCATCCACTTCGAGGATGTCGCCGGCAAGGGCGTGAAGCAGATCACATTCGACCAGGTGCCGATCGAACAGGCGGCGCCCTATGCCGGCGAGGATGCCGAGGTCGCGCTGTGTCTGCATCACGTGCAGTGGCCGAAACTCGAGGCCGAACCGGGCCTGCTCGGTGTGTACCGTGATATCGAAATTCCGCTGGTGCCCATATTGTCGCGCATGGAACGGGCCGGGGCGCTCGTGGACCCGGACATCCTGCGTCAGCAGAGCGCCGAAATCAGCGAGCGCCTGCAGGAACTCGAAACGGAAGCCCATACCGCGGCCGGCGGTGAATTCAACCTGTCTTCACCCAAGCAGTTGCAGGAGATCCTGTTCGAACGTCAGGGTCTGCCACAGCGGCACAAGACGCCGGGCGGCAAACCTTCCACGGCCGAGAACGTCCTGCAGGAACTCGCCGACGAGGGACACGAACTGCCGCAGCTGATTCTGGAGCATCGCGGTTTGGCCAAGCTGCGCAACACGTATACCGAGCGACTGCCCGAGCAGATCAATGCACGCACCGGGCGGCTGCACACTTCCTACCACCAGGCGGTAGCCGCCACCGGCCGTTTGTCTTCCAGTGACCCGAACCTGCAGAACATTCCGATCCGCACGGCAGCCGGACGCCGGGTGCGCCAGGCTTTTGTGGCGCCGCCGGGGAAAATCCTGCTGTCTGCAGACTACTCGCAGATCGAGTTACGCATCATGGCGCACCTGTCGGCCGACCCCAATCTCTGTGCCGCGCTCAGTGGCGGCGAGGATGTCCACAAGGCAACCGCCGCGGAAGTGTTCCGCGTGAGCCTGGAGGATGTCAGCAGTGATGATCGACGCGTGGCCAAGGCCATCAACTTCGGATTGATCTACGGCATGTCAGCGTTCGGACTGGCACGCCAGCTTGGTGGCATTCCGCGCTACCAGGCCCAGGCCTATATCGACCGGTATTTCGAACGCTATCCGGGCGTGCGCGATTACATGGATCACACCCGCGAGCGGGCACGCCAGACCGGCTGCGTGGAAACCCTGTTCGGCCGTCGCCTGTACCTGCGGGAAATCACCGCGCGCAATCCGGCCCGGCGCCAGGGCGCGGAGCGCGCCGCCATCAACGCGCCCATGCAGGGTACGGCAGCGGATATCATCAAGCGTGCCATGCTGGCCGTGGACCTGTGGATTCGTACCGAGCAGCCACCGGTGGTGATGATCATGCAGGTGCATGATGAATTGATCTTCGAGATCGAGACCTCGGCGCTGGACGCCTGCCGCGCGGAAATCCTGCAACGCATGTCGGCCGCGGCAGATCTCTCGGTGCCATTGCTGGTGGAGGCCGGCAGCGGACCGAACTGGGATGCCGCGCACTGATACTGCTGCCGGCACTATTCGTGGCACGACTCCCGGTACTACGGGGGAACCTTTTGATTCTGAACCGGTCACATTTTGCAGGGCGTTTGCCCCTGCAGTGTTCAGCCTGTTGCCAACCGACAGGCTATTTGGTCCCGGTTCGCATCACTCCCCAGTCGAACCGGGATTTTTTTGCCCGTCGTTCCGGGGTGCCTCCAGCCATTCACTGAGCAGCGCCTCGAAGACATCAAATCCCTGGCGCTTCAGGGCAGATACGGCCAGCACTTCCACGTCGCCACCGGCCACCGCCAGGCTGCGCTTGCGGGCCAGCGTCTGGCTGGCCGCCTGGTTGCGACTGAGCTTGTCCGCCTTGTTCAGCAGCAGGATGACGGGCAGGCCGATGTCGCAGCACCATTCCAGCAGTTGCGATTCGAAATCACGGGGTGGATGCCGAATGTCGCTGACCAGAACCAGTCCGACCAGGCTTTCGCGTTCGCGGAAATAATTATCCAGGGTGCGGTTCCAGGCCTGTTGCACCTTGACCGGCACCTTGGCATAACCAAAGCCCGGCAGGTCCACCAGCCGGACATCTTCCTCCAACTGGAAAAAATTGAGCAGCTGGGTGCGCCCGGGCGTTTTGCTGGTACGCGCGAGGTTGCGCTGATTGGTCAGTACATTGAGCGTTGAGGACTTGCCGGAATTCGAACGGCCGGCGAAAGCCACCTCGACACCGGTATCCGGTGGGCATTGCTCGTACAGGGCCGCGCTGATCAGGTATTCAGCCTTGCTGAAGTTCACGGAATGATTCCCGACAATCTGAATTAATGCAGTGATGGTATATACTCGCGCGACGCACGGCCAGCGCCCTTCGCGACGCGGCCTTTTCGACCAAATCAATCAGACACAGACAGACCGGGACGACGCATGAAGACACTGGGCAGAGCTTTGATCGTGGTAGTGAGCTTGCTTGGCGGCACGCTTGTACATGCAGGCGGGGACGCCGAAGCCGGCAAGGCGAAAGCCATGGTTTGTGGCGGTTGTCATGGCATGGACGGCAACAGTGGTGTGGCCGATTTCCCCAAGCTGGCCGGTCAGAATGAGCGCTACCTGGCCAAGCAGATACGCGACATCAAGGGCGACGCCGACGGTGTGCGCCGGGTGGTACCGGTCATGGCGGCCATGGTGGCTGCTCTCAGTGAGCAGGACATCAATGATATTGCAGCGTTCTATGCGGCGCAGGTTTCCACCCCGGGTGTTGCCAAGGCTGACCTCGTCGAACTCGGTGAGCGCATCTATCGCGCCGGCAACCGGGAAACCGGTGTTGCCGCATGCACCGCCTGCCATGCACCCCGGGGTACAGGCAATGCACCGGCCGGTTTTCCGCGCCTCAGCGGCCAGCATCCGCAATACCTGGCCAAGCAGTTGCAGGATTTCCGCAACGGCACGCGTAACAATGATGGCGATGGGCGAATGATGCGTGATGTGGCGCGCTTCCTCAGTGATGAGGAAATCCGCGCGGTTGCCAGTTATGCTGCCGGACTCTACTGAGCGCCTTTACTGCTGACGCAACTTTCCGCGAACCTCCCGGGGTATTTCCGGTCATAGTTGCACCATCCTCTATCGCAGGAGTTTTTTTATGCTGAACCGCACCGCGAGCGTTTTATCCGCCCTGTTTTTCATGTTTGCCATGGGCAGTGCCCAGGCGGAGTACCGCGAAGGCGTCCATTACGAGCGGATTCTCGTGCCGGTATCGACTTCAACCGACGATCGCATCGAGGTGCTGGAACTGTTCTGGTACGGCTGCCCGCATTGTTACCAGTTCGAACCACTGGTACGTCAATGGCTGCCGAACAAGCCCGCCGATGTGGAATTCGTGCGTATGCCGGCCACGCTGCGCAAGGACTGGGTCAATCACGCACGCGCGTATTTTGTCGCGGACACGCTGGGCATCCTGGACAAGACGCACGAACCCCTGTTTGAACAGATTCACCGCGCTGAAAAGCCCACTGATTCAGAAGACGCGCTCGCTGCATTTTTCGCCACCCATGGCGTGAGCGATCAGAAATTCCGCCAGTTGTTTACCTCCTTCGGCGTGCAGGCACGGGTGCAGCAGGCTGACAAGAAAGCGCGTGCCTACCAGGTCTCCGGGGTACCGATGATGATCGTTAATGGCAAGTATCGGGTCCAGGCCCAGAAGGACGTCTTCGACGTGGTGAATTACCTGGTTGGCCTGGAACGGGCCGAAATGGCGGCGGCTGCCGGTAAGTAGCGTTTCACAGCGATCGCGCGCTTGCGAGTCGGCGCCCGGGCTGGCTCAGACGGATAACTGCAACTTGACGTTGACCAGGCCGGGTTTCTGCGGATCACGATCGATGGATACCTGGTCAACGCGCACGTCAAACTGATCGCGCAGGCCGTCCAGCCAGATTGTCATCTCGTTGAAGGCAGCGCCTTCCAGCCAGAGGTTCACCGCACTCTCTCCCTTGGGCTCAAATCGCTTCAGCGCTATGCCCTGTTTCTTGGCGCTGTCTGTCACCAGGGTCAGCAGTGAACGCCCCCCCAGGGCCTCGCGGTTGCTGTCATTGCGCTGCCCCAGCAGTTCACGAATTTCCGGCTCATTGCCCTTCACCCACTGGTAGAGGTCGCGGCGATTCTCATAAAAACTGGTCGCAGCGGCCAGCGCATTGCGGCTCGGCTCCCAGACCATGAAATAGAGTCCGACGGCGATAAAGAATGCCAGCAGCAGGTTGATCGCCCGCTGGTCGTTGCCCGACTTGTGCTTGTACCAGCTGCGGATACCGCGCACCGGACCCAGCCGGCTCAGGCGAAAGCCCAGCCGCGAGATACGGCTGCCGTTTGCCTCGGTCACAGGTTGATCCTCCCGATGCGCAGTCGCGCCTTGACCACGCTGTCTTCCGATACGGCAGAGGCAATATCCACCTGCAACCCATCCTGCGCCAGTGCCTGCTTGTAGCGGTCCAGGGTTTGTAGCGACGCAGTGTGCAGGTCCAGCATCAGCGAACGGTTGGTTTCGCTGAAGTTCACCCGTTGAATGACAAATTCGTTGGGGCGGAAGGAACGTGAATATTTGCCGGCGGCGCCCATCAGGGCCAGGAAGTCGTTCGCCGAGCCGGTCTCGCGCATGCGAGCGAGATGGTTTTCCATCTGCGTGCGCAGGTTGATAAGGCGTCGATCCTGCGGAAACAGTTCTCGGTATACAGCCTCTGCTTCCTGATCCCAGCTCGCCGCCTGGTTGCGCAGCCAGGCCGTGCGTCCCAGGTCGAATACCACCTGCGTGAAAAACACCACCAGCAGCAGCGTGGCAACCCGGACCAGCATGGTGCGGGTTGCACTGCGCCGCCGGTCGGATTCGAACTCATCCTGTAACAGGTTGAGCTGACTGGCGGACTCGCGCATCGTGGAAAAGCTTTCGGCGAACAGGCGCAGGTGGCTCTGCTCAAACGGCATCTGGCGAATCTGGGTCGGGGCGATGGCCTGTCCAAGCTCCATGATGAGCTGCTCGTCCCCGCTGCCCCCGGTGCTGGTCCAGCAGGCGAGCTTGTTACGTTCCTTGTGTTTGTTACTGGCGACTGGCAGGCAGATCCGCAGGCTCTCGCGCAGGGTGTCGCGTTCCAGCGCCATCGCGGAATAGGGGCCGGTGCGCAGGTAACAGCGACCGTCATCGACCACCAGGGAACCCACCGTGCCTTCGGACATCGGCACGAACAGTGGTTCCGGGATCACCAGGTCCGGGTAGAGGTCTTCCTTGGCCAGTGCTTCCATCCAGAAGCGCAACAGGTCGCGCCGGATCACGGCGGCTGCATTTGTGCCATCGGGCTGGGACGGGCCCAGTACCACGTGGATATCTTCCGGGTCCTCGGCGATGAACTCCTCGACCAGGAATGGCAGCGCCTGGCGAATCTGGCGCTGTTTCTGTCCGGGCAGGGTGACGCGGGTCAGCAGTACATCTTCGCCTGCAAGCAATACGACGAACTCGCGCGAACCGGGTTCGGCAGCCGCGTAGCGGCGCCCGATGCCGGCGAGGGACAGGTGTTCAATTGCGCCACAGATGCGACCGTTTTCATCGAGCAACAACGCTGCTGCGATGAGATCCTGGGTGTTGAGGGGGCGCTGGTCGACCGCCATCGGCGGTAGCAGGATGAGCAGGGTATCGCTCATGCGTCACCCCCTTCCGGGAGCGGCATTGGCTGGCGCCGGGCCAGGTTGCGAAAGAGCACGCGGCAACTGCCGTCCTCTGCCCGCTGGACAGTACTCTCCAGCGTTGCACGGCGGTCACCGAAGCGGGATTCGATCCGAACCAGGAAAAATTCGCTCTTCACTGTCAATCCGTTGATGTTTACCGATGCCGGAACGAACTGTTGCGACACAAAATCTTTGGCCACTTCCATATAGGGTGTACCCATGCGGGTCTGGTCGATCTGCTCTGCCTCCAGGGGGCCGAGTTCCTGGGACAATGACTGCAGTACGAAAGACTCCGCGGTATTCACGTTGATCTCCGCGCCGGCCGGGAGTGCCGTCACGTAAGGGCGCAGGCGTTCGTAGGCCTGCGCATCCACACCCCGGACTAAGCGTAGTTCAGAAATGTCCCGGATGGCAGCATTCGCGGCACGATAGGGCGGGTCGAGCAGCAGGTATTCATTGTCTTCCGCGCCGGCAAAGCCGGTGCTTTCCTGATCATCATCGATCCAGTCACGAATGGCGTCGGCGATCTCTGCCGGCAGTTCCAGTCGCGTCAACAGGAGTTGCAGCCGGCGCAGTGTGACCTGGTCCGGGTCGTTGGCCAGGTTGTTCAGGTTGATGCGCCGATTGAGGTCTTCGACGGTAAAAATGACTTCGCCATGATCGACTTCAAATATCCGCTCCTGCTGCGCCCACGCTTCCGACCGGTGATCCACTTCAGGATTCTCCCGCAGGTCGTCTTTGAGCAGCTGCAGCACGAAGGCCTCCACGCCGCGGGCATTGGCGGCAGCCTGCAGTGAGTCAGCGAGATTCGCGGTGCGGCGTATATCCAGGTACTGGCGTGAAACCATGGTGACGGCGATGGTGCTGGCGAAGAAGAACACCATCAGTACCGTGATCAGGGCCACCCCGCGCTGTTTTCTCATCCCGCCACCTCGAACAGCCAGCGCAGTTCACCGTAGACGGGGACGCCGATGCGCAGTTCCAGCGCTGCGGGCAGTGGCGTGCCCTCGGCCTCGCTGCTGTTGCTGCGCGGTGGCCATTGCTTGTGCCAGTTTCCTTCCGCATCCAGCAGGCGCAGTGTGAACGAGTCAACATCCTCGAGCACCACCTGGGTGCGTGGCTCGGTGTCCTGGGCACGGTCCAGTACCGACCAGTAATGTCGCAACAACGTGGTGCCATCCAGTTCGAAGGCCACCCGCTGCAGCTCCGAGCGCTGTCGTTGCAATGGGTTTCGCCAGCCGGAACGCGTGAACTCCAGGTCGTAGCCACGATCCGGCATGTGGAACGCTGGCAGCGTATCGCCGTAAGTATCCCGAACCGGCCGGTCGATGATCTGGCGAAAATCCTGTCCCAGGCGCAGGTAGGTACGTTGCATGCGGATCAGGGACTCGCTGGCGCTATCGGTCACTGCCTGCGCCCTGAGCACCGTTGCAAGGACCTGGTAGGAACCCATGCCGATCATGGCGAAAATGCTGATCGCGATCAGCAGTTCCAGCAGTGTAAAGCCCCGCTGGCGAGTCATTGCGCAGCCTCGGTCGGTGCGCCCAGGAAGGCGGTGACGGTCACGATGCTGCTGCGCTCACGACGGAAATCATCCCTGGCAGCGGCCACGCCCACCTCCACCCGGCGCAAGCCCGGATGTGACGTCTCGGTGGTTTCCAGTGTCAGTTCCCACTCCCGGCCAGCCATTTCGACTTTCTCGGTACGACGACCGGCTTCAGGAAATTCGTGGCGCACCTGCAGTTCGGTAATCTGGTTCTGTGCCAGCCACAGGGCCACGGTGCGTTCCTCCAGAGCGCCGGACTGACGGATATTCTGGGACACGGAACTGATCAGCCCGGCGGCAGCGACGGCCAGCACTGCCAGTGCGATCATTACTTCCAGCAGCGTGAAGCCGGGTTGCCGGTGCCGGCCGCGCAGGGGGCTATAGCGCATCGGCCGATTCCGAGAGCAGTTCGATATCTGAAAAGCCGTCACTGCCAATGTGAAAGAGACGGCTGTCCGGTTCTCCGGCGAGGCGCATTTCGATAATAAATGGCGTGATTTCACCACTCGATAGCAGCAGTACCGACGGCATGTCGATCTGCCTGGTGGTCACCAGTTCGGGCAGATCGCCTTCCACCTCCAGCCGTACCTCGAATTCAGCGGGCATCTGGTGAGCGGCATAGCCGCGCCCGGTTACTGCTTCCCAGCGTCCGGTGGCCGGATCCAGCCGCAGGAACCGGTAACTGCCTTCCTCGATCTGCAGCCCGTATTCTTCCGACTGGAAGATCGCGTCTTCGGCCACCATGCGCAGTACCGCGTGCAGTCGTCGCGCTTCAGTTTC
>JBFJWR010000082.1:0-10209 GCA_041623535.1 Pseudomonadales bacterium | reverse complement strand
TGGCTTCCACGCCTTCCCGTGACAGGATATCGATGCGCGCCAGGAATACCTCGCAGAGCGCTCTTTCCTCGGCATCGGGGGCCGCGGCGCGGTTCTGCTCAAACTGCTTGCTGGCCGCTTCCCAGTTCTGGGCGAAATACAGATCCAGCGCCACCTTGTAGCGCGCCACTGCGGCCAGTTTCTCATCGCCGACCGTACCCATCTCACCCAGCGGCTCCCAGATTCTGACCACCTGGTCCTTGCCCCTGACGCGAATACGGTCCAGCAGACGCCACTCGAAATCCGCTACCGCATTGCGTGTACCATCGCCGACGATCAGGTCCACCCCGTAGATGCGTGTCAGCCCTTCCAGGCGCGATGCCAGGTTCACCGCATCACCAAGCACGGTATAAGCGCGCCGGTAACGGGAACCCATATCGCCGACACTCATGAGCCCGCTGTTCACACCGATACCAATCGAGATTCCCGGCCAGCCGCGGGCGATCAGTTCGGCGCTCACCTCGCGGGTCACCTCGAGCATGCGCAGGGCGGCTCCCAGCGCGTCCCGTCCGTGATTGGGGTTGTCCAGCGGCGCACCCCAGAACGCCATCACCATGTCACCCACGTACTTGTCGACGGTTCCATGGTACTCAAAGATCACCTCGGTCACGGGTGTCAGGTAAGTCTCCAGCAATTCCTTGATCTCACCGGCGGTCAGTTTTTCAGAGATGCTGGTGAACCCACGCACATCCGAAAAAATCACCGTCATCTCACGGGTTTCACCCTTCAGACTGTCGGCCCCATGGTTGCCCAGCAGCATCTCCTCGATATGGGCAGGCGGGACATACTGATCAAACATGCCCTTGATCTGGCGTCGCTGCGTGGTTTCGCGCAGGTAGCCCAGCCCGAGGTTGGTCACCATGATAACCAGCACCATCAGCAACACCGCGGCCAGTGGCAGGTCCATGCGCGCGACCTGCCAGAGGTGGAAGTTCGCGCTGACCAGCCCGGCGATCAGCAGGCTGCCCGTGATGGTCAGCCAGGCCGGGCCCAGAAACGGAAAGAGCAGGGAACAGGACACGGCCAGCAGTGCCAGCAGGCTGGTGGTGGCACCGACTTCCCAGTCCGGTCGATAGGGGAAGTCGCCGTTCAGGATCGCGTCCAGAATGGAAACATGCACTTCGACGCCGGGATAGTTTTTGTCCAGCGGCGTGGCACGCAGGTCGGCGAGACCGACCGCCGATGTGCCGACCACGGCAATCGTATTGAACAGGGCGTCCGGGTTCACGCGATCTTTGAGCACATCAGTCGCCGAGATATACAGGAAGTGCCGGCGACCGCCCCGGTACGGAACAATCACCTTCCCGGCGGCATCGGTGCGTATCGGCCGGTCGGTGACCTGCACCCCGGATACAAACTGCCGGCCGCTGCCGGTATGCATCTGCACTTTCACATCCGGACGCACCAGGTAAACCCGCGCCATTTCCAACGCAAAAGACGGGTACAGGTCACCGTGATACTGAAGCAGCAGTGGCGATCGCCGCACCACCCCGTCCTCGTCCGGATCAGCCGACACAAAACCCTGCCCGGCGGCAACTGCCTGCAGGATCGGCAGGCTGGTGGTGTAACCCACCGTCTCGGCCATCGTAGGCAGGCTGTCAGCGCCCCCGTTCAGGCGGAGCACCGGTGGCGGCAGTTCACCCACGCGCAGGGGTGTCTCTGTATGCAGGTAATAGGCAAGCACCACGTCGGTCGCATGCAGCACCGAAGCAAACTTTGCGTCGGCATCGAACGCCGGACGCAAACCCACCAGTTTCTGGTGCAAATCCGATTCACCCCCCGCGACCGCGACGCCCTGCTCCAGCACATCGACCGGGTTGCGTTCCGGCTCTGAGAAAACAATATCGAAACCGACCACGACAACCCCC
Organism: Pseudomonadales bacterium; assembly: GCA_041623535.1. Classification (GTDB taxonomy): domain Bacteria; phylum Pseudomonadota; class Gammaproteobacteria; order Pseudomonadales; family JBFGWM01; genus JBFJWR01. The sequence continues at coordinate 8,302 of JBFJWR010000082.1, read as the reverse complement.
TGCGCGGCCAGCTTGTCGAGCAACTGCGTCATCTTGAAGCGGCTCCAGGGCCAGCGCCCCTCCACTGCCAGGCTTCGTTCATCGATATCAATGACCACGATGCGATGGTCGCCGGCAGCGTGCTCGCCCAGTGTCAGCGTGTACCGGGCATCGTAGAGCAGGTAATCCAGGCGGGTCAGCAGATCACCGCGCACGCCTTCCGGGGCCACCTGCAGCAGCAGAACCGGAAGCGCCACGAGCAGGCCCAGCAGGATCGCGTACCTGCGGCTGCGGCGCAGTTGCAGCAACTGGCCGCGCAAAAATCGCCGCACGCGACTGGCACTCATGCGCATGACCTAGTGATGAAGGCGGTGCACCGCACCACGCCGGAAAATACGCAGTTCACCGGGCTCCATCGTGTGCCAGCTCTCATTACGGGTCAGGGGCTGGGTGGCAATCACGGAAACAATATCCCGGGGCGTCGTTTCACGGCTGAAATTCACAGTGACATCGTCATCACTCAATTGCGCCTCGCCGAAGGGTGCACGTCGCGTCAGCCAGACCATGCGCGTGGAGCAGTACCCGTACAGGTCTTTTGAATCACTCAGCAACATGTTGAAAACGCCGAAGCGGCGCAGTTCATCACAGGCCTGCTGTATTTCATCTGCGAGTTCCGCGCGCCGCCGCGGCGCTTTGGGAAAACGATCGCGGATGCGGTCCAGCAGCCAGCAGAAGGCGTGCTCGCTGTCGGTCGTGCCCACCGGGTGATGCCAGCGCAAAGGCAATTGGCGCTTCATGCCGCGCAGCTGACCGTTATGGGCAAACGACCAGTAGCGTCCCCACAGTTCACGGTTGAACGGGTGGGTGTTCTCCAGGCAGACACGACCCGAATTGGCCTGCCTGATATGGGCCAGAACGATGTCGCTCTTGATCGGGTACTTGCGAACCAGCTGCGCGATTTCGGAACCGGCGCTGGGAGCCGGGTCACGGAAGCCGCGCATGCCCTTGCCCTGGTAAAACACGATGCCCCAGCCGTCGCGGTGTGGTCCGGTTGCTCCGCCGCGCCGCATCAGGCCGGCAAAACTGAAACAGATGTCGGTGGGCACATTTGCGCTCATGCCCAATAGTTCACACACCCTGGCCTTCCAGTTCCCGCAGTAGTGGTTCTGCCTGCTTCTGCAACACCGCCTGGCTCGCGGCCCGGCCCATGGCCAGTTTCAGCCAGCGTGTCGTAAAACTACGCAACACCTGCAGACCGTCGCCGTACTGGCGGGGCAGCACGTGCAGGTGTACATGGGCCACGCTCTGGTTCGCAGCCTTGCCGTCGTTGACAAAGAAGTTCGCGCCATCGCAGGGAATGCCTGCGGCCGGCATCGCCAACCGAACCCGGTTGGCGACCTCGAGCAGGTGCGCGCGCAGGGGTGCCTCCAGTTCGTGCAGGTGGCGTGCATGCAAATGGGGAATGACCAGCACGTGCCCGGGCGCCCAGGGAAAAACGTCCATGAACGCCATGCAGTGCTCATCCCGCCAGGCCACTGCTGCCGGCAATTTACCGGCACTGATCGCGCAGAATATGCAGTCAGGCATGCCGATTACGGCGCCGCCACGCAAATCGCGCCAGTTGCAGGGGAACCAGCAGGATCAGGCCCACCACGGCGGCCAGCAGGATGGGCCGCAATCCGCGCAGCGCATGCGCCGGCCCGTCAAATATGCCTTCCAGCAGCATGATGATCAGTGCCGGGGCAAGATAGGTGGGGTTCTCGCCCTGCACGAGTTTTCCGGCATCCCCCAGCACGATCTCGGTACCCGCGCCGGAATTCTGCACCGCAGCCTGGTGCCCCGGATCGGCATACCACGGGGTGAACAATGCAACGAAAACCAACAGCCGCAGCACTTCACGCAGGCCATCGAGCTGCAGCGGCCGTGTCATCTGCCACCAGACGAGGAAACCGCCCGACGCGCCGAGCAGGTAACAGAACCATCCGAGCAGGTAATCTGGATTGCTGACCATTCAATTGAACTTCATGGAACGTGATTGCCACATGTTAGCGTGAAAGGCCTGCGCTGGCACCGTACCCGGACGTCCGGATCCGGAAACCGGGGATCTCTAGCCGCGGGGCTGTGGCGCGGGATCGGCCAGTGGATTGGGCGGCATCTGCAGGTAATAACCCTGTTCGTTCAGTGCCTGCAGCACCTGCGCAGCATCCGCACGGGCCAGTTTGCGTTCCGGGGTGATATTCAGGCGCAGCGCCGGCTCCGGCTTACCGAATTGCCGGAGCAGGGGTTCTGGCAATTCAGCCGGGTCAGCGGATGCCGGCAGGTAGAGATACATGCCGTCCCGCTTCGGACTGCGGAATACCTGGCAGATCACGTCCCCGCTCCCGGCGCGGCAGCATCAAGCTGCGCCAGCAGTTGCCCACCCACGGCTTCTGCCCGCCAGCCCTGCAGGCTGTCCGGCAATTCCCAGGGGCCGGCGGGAAAGCCGCCATTGACCAGCGCCTGTATGCGCTTGCGCGGTGCCAGCAGTTCGGGTGGCAACTGCAGTTCCGTGGCCCGCTTGCGGGCACATTCCATCAGGGGTTGCACCATGCTGCGGCTCTGCGCCGTTGTCGGCAGATCATGAGGCACCGGGCAATCTGCGTCCGGCGTGGCCGCACCCTGCTGCAGCAGTTGCAGCAGTTCTTCGGCTTTCTGGGCGCCCCGGGTCCGGCGGATACCGGGAATCGCGAGCAATGCATCACAGTCCTGCGGCGCAGCTTCCACGATGGCCAGCAGTTCTTCATCCTTGAACAGCCAGTTGCGTGGCAGATCCTGTTGCCGGGCTTGCTGCTCGCGCCATTCGCCCAGCAGTTGCACCGCTGCCAGCTGCTGCGGCGAAAGCTGGCGCGCGTTGCGGAAATTGCGGGCATCGAACAGCGGCCCCTGGTGCAGGCGCCGGGCGATAATCTCGGCACATTCCGCCTGGCACCAGGCCATGAAGCCACGCTGCTCGAGGCGTTCCACCAGGTGCGCATACAGCGCTGGCAGGTATTCCACGTCGGCGCGCGCATAGTGCAGCTGGGAATCGCTCAGGGGGCGTCGCATCCAGTCGGAACGCTGCTCCCCCTTGGCCAACTGGTGACCGAGGATGGCCTCGACCAGCTTGTTGTAACCGGGCGAATAGCCATAGCCGGCGAAGGCGGATGCCACCTGGGTGTCAAATACATTCTGCGGATGCACATCCGCGACGCGGGCCAGCAGTTCCACGTCTTCCTCGCAGCTGTGCAACAACTTCACGGTATGCGGATCGGCAAGCAATGCCTGCAGCGGGGCCCAGTCGTCGATCGCCAGCGGATCGATCAGCCAACACTGATCAGCATCTATGCCCAGTTGCAGCAGCGCCAGTTGGGCGTGATAGGTACGGATACGTTCGAACTCGGTATCCATGGCCGCCACGCCTGCTTCCTGCAGGCGGGCGCAGATCTCGGCGAACTGCTGGTTACTGGTAATAAGGGTGGGCGGGGGAGCTGGTTTATTCATGCGCGGATGATACACCGCCACCGGCCGCTGCACCGCACGGAAAATTCACCCGCTGCGACAGCGATAACGTAGCGGCGCTACAGACCCATCTGCTTGGAAATGATCTCGTTCATGATTTCGCGCGTACCACCACCGATCGAGAGTATCCGGTTGTCGCGGTAGAGCCGTTCGACCAGGCACTCGCGCATGAATCCCATGCCGCCGAATATCTGCACCGCCTGGTGGGTCAATGCATCACTGACGTCGGTGGCAAAATTCTTGGCCATGGAAACCTCTTTCACGCAGTACTCCCCGGCATTGATCCGGCTTGCCACCTGGTAGGTGAACGCCCTGCTCGCCTCGAGCCGGGTGGCCATGTCCGCCAGCTTGTGACGGGTGACCTGGAAGCCGCCGATTTTCCGGCCAAAAGCCTTGCGCTCGCGTGCGTAGGCAAGGCTCTCCCGCAGGGCCAGCTCCGCGGTCATGTTGGCCATGATCGCCAGCATCAGCCGCTCGCTCTGGAAGTTGCTCATGATGACCTGGAAACCCTGGTTTTCCTTGCCAATCAGGTTGGCCACCGGGACGCGGCACTCATCGAAAAACAGTTCGGCGGTATCGGAACACAGCCAGCCCATTTTCTTCAGCGGCTGCCCGGTGGTGAATCCGGGCCGGTCGCGTTCCACCAGCAACAGGCTGATACCGCCAAACCCTTCGCCGCCGGTACGCACGGCAACGGTATAGAAATCAGCACGTATGCCGCTGGTGATAAAGCTCTTGGTACCGCTGACAAGGTAATCATCACCGTCGCGCACTGCCCGCGTTTTCAGCCCTGCGACGTCTGATCCACCACCCGATTCGGTGATCGCCAGGCAGGAGATTTTTTCACCACGCAGCACCGGCGGGATCACCCGCTCTTTCATCTCGTCCGAACCGAAACGCAACACGGGCGGCAGGCCGATCCCGTGGGAACCGAAACTGGCCGCCAGTCCGCCGGAGCCGGCCCGCATGATTTCCTCGCTGACCACGAGCTGATGCAGCACGTCGCCGCCTGCGCCGCCATATTCTTCCGGATACCCCACGCCAAGAATGCCCGCAGCCCCGGCCAGCGCATACAGCTCGCGTGGAAAAGTGCCCTGCTCTTCCCAGTCATCAATGTGGGGAATGATCTCCCGGTCCACGAACTGCCGCACCGATCGGCGGAGGATTTCGTGGCTTTCTTCAAACGGTCCCAGGTATTGCCCCATGCGCCCGTCTCCGGTGGCTGCTGATAATCCGGATCATGAACCAAACCAAGCGCTTGCTCAACTGGCTTGGGCGACAGAAATTCCGCAGCGGAAGCATGGTTTCAGAAACGGGGGAGTCAGTTGCTAGAGCAGGCGTCGGCCGGAGATGGCGTGGGCCAGCGTGCCGCCGTCCACGTATTCGAGTTCACCGCCCAGGGGCACGCCATGGGCAATCCGGGAAACCTGCACCTCGATCCGGTGCGCCAGTCCGGCGATATAGTGCGCAGTGGCCTCCCCTTCGACGGTGGTGCCGGTCGCAATAATGACCTCGGTGACCCCGTCGCGCATGCGCTGCTCGAGCAGGTCCATCCCGAGGTCCTCCGGCCCGACACCATCAATGGGCGAGAGATGCCCCATCAACACGAAGTAGCGACCGCGAAATCCGCCAGCCTGCTCAATCGCATGAACGTCGGCCGGGCTCTCCAGCACGCACAACTGGTGTTCATCCCGGTTCGCGTCGCGGCACAGCGCACAGGTGGTTTCTTCCGTGAAATTTCGACACAACTGGCAGTGCCCGACGCCGGACATGGCCGCCTGCAGACTCGCGGCGAGATCGCGGCCGCCATCCCGGTTGCGCTCAAGCAGGTGAAAGGTCATGCGCTGCGCAGTACGCGGCCCCACGCCGGGCAGGCAGCGAAATGCTTCGACCAACTGGTCGATGAGGGGACTGTAGGCCATTCGCGTCAGGGCTTGAAATCAAAGCCGCCGGGCAGGTTCAGGCCAGCCGCCAGCCCGGTGAGGTGCTCGCGATTACCTTCCTCCACGCGTCGTACCGCATCGTTGACCGCGGCGGCCAGGAGATCTTCCAGCATTTCGCGGTCTTCCTGCAGCAGTGAAGGGTCGATCTGCACCTTGCGCACGTCATGTCGCCCGTTCATGGTCACCCGCACCAGGCCAGCGCCGGATTCGCCGGTCACCTCCATGGCCGCGAGTTTTTCCTGCATTTCCTTCATGTTGGTCTGCACGCTGCCCAGTTGTTTGAGCAGTCCCTGAAGTTGATCTGACATGAAAGCCTCCGCTTGGTGGGTTATTTGCCAGCCGGCCGGGAATCAGTGGCCGGTTGGACCGTATCCAGTTTAATTTGCGCCCCCAGGCGGTCACGCAACTCGTGCACGATGGGGTCCCGCTCCAGTGCCGATACCGCCTCGGCCTTGCGCAGCGCAGTAATGCGCCGGACTTCACCGGCCGGCGAACAAACGCCGTCCGCGGTGGTCTCGAGTTCAAGCCGCAGGTCCGGACCCAGCGCCGCCCGCAACGCCTGGCGGATTTCTTCCCGGCGGGTATCGTTCACCAGTCCGGCATGCGCCTCCGGCACCCTCAGTATCACACGTTGGGGTGTGCATTCGCGAACCCCGCACTCGCTCACCAGTCGATCACTCACACCCAGCAGTTCCAGCCGCGGATACAGTTCCAGCCAGGTACGCGAAATTGCATCCGGACCGCCTGCATCGGCGGCCGGATGCACCGGATCTGCGCGTACCGTTACGGGCGTGGCTGGCTCCGGTGACGGGGGGAAGGCATCGGGCGCTACCGCAGTCATCGGTGCGGACGGTGCCGGTCGAGACATTCGTAGCGCTGGCGCCGGTGCTTCCGCACGCCCGGGGGCCGCCACAGATTGTGGAGTTGCGGCTAATTCAGCTGTTTTTTTTTTCACATCATCCGGTGCGGATGAAGCGACTGGCGGAACCGGAGCCGCCTGCTGAGACCGGCCCGGCGGATTCGCCACCACCGCGGCGGAATCAGCCACCGGCAGAAACGCGAGCATGCGCAGGAACGTCATCTCCAGGCCGATGCGCGGTTCCGGGGCCAGCGGCAGGTCGCGCCGTCCCAGCAGGCCGATCTGGTAGAAGAGTTGCACGTCCTGGGCCGGCAAACTGGCCGCCAGTTCCGCCTCGCGCGGATCGCTGCCTGGCCTGGCGGTTGCGTATTCCGGCACCACCTGGCACACGGAAACCCGGTGCAGGCATTCGAGCACCTCGTCGATCAGGCTTTCAAAGTTGGCACCCTGCCCGGCAGCCTGCTCCACCAGCGCCAGCAGGCCGGCCCCGTCGCGTGCCTGCAGTGCCTGCAGCGCCCGCCACGGCAAATCAGCATCGATGGCACCCAGCATGTCCCGTACTTCGCCCACCTGCAGCGCACCGTCACCGTAGGCGATCGCCTGGTCCGTCAGGCTCAGTGCATCCCGCAGGCTGCCGTCTGCAGCCCGGGCAATACACCAAAGCGCCTCGTCCTCGGCCTGGATGTCCTCGCCCTCCAACACCTTTCGCAATTGTTGCTGGATCTGGTCAGCCGGCAGGTTGCGCAGGTTGAACTGCAGGCAGCGCGACAGCACGGTCACCGGCAGTTTCTGCGGATCGGTGGTGGCGAGCAGGAACTTGACGTGTGCGGGCGGCTCTTCCAGCGTTTTCAGCAGCGCATTGAAACTGCTGCGTGAGAGCATGTGCACTTCGTCAATCAGGTAAATCTTGAAACGGCCGCGGGCCGGCGCATATTGCGCATTCTCGAGGAGTTCCCGGGTCTGCTCGACCTTGGTCTGCGAGGCCGCATCGACTTCCAGCAGGTCGACATGCCGTCCCTCGGTGATCTCGCGGCAGGCCACGCAGGTGCCACAGGGCGTTGAAGTGGGGCCGGTTTCGCAGTTGAAACAGCGGGAAAGAATACGCGCCAGCGTGGTTTTGCCGACTCCGCGGGTACCCGTGAACAGGAAAGCATGGTGCAGTCGTTGCTGGTCGAGGGCATTGCTGAGCGCGCGCACGACATGTTCCTGCCCTACCACCTCGGGAAACGAGGTTGGCCGCCATTTGCGCGCTAGAACCTGGTGTGACATGTGGGCTCGTGGATATCCGTGCTGTCGGCGGTCGGAGCAGCCATCTTAACGCGCCGGATGCCTGCGGACGAGGTTTTCGGACCGACTGATGCGCATCAGTTTGGTGACCACCCGCCCCAGCCACACCCCGGCGCCCGAATCCACTGCTGCGGCTGCTCCCTTCCAGGCCTGACCGGGTTCACAGTTTATCGACGCGAGGGGACCAGGACGGGCGATCCTACGAACCGCAGCGACCAGTGCGCTGACGGGAGCGGTAGTTTGCACGAAGGCAACAAGGGCTCGCAAGTGGCATGACGACCGATGCCGGTATTTTTGCCGGATTCACCACGGCGGCCGCGGGAATCTGCGGAACTATCACCCAGCCAGAGATCAAGATCATTACTGTTTCGAATGCATTTTCCAACAAAAGGCATCGTCGACAATGAATTCGAAGAAGGCCGGCTTGGGGAGCGCATTTTTCGGGCGTCAGCGCGAACGGTACATGGATGTATGGAACCTCTGATTAAGCCCTCGCGCGCCGCGCTCGCGGCAGTTTTTTCAGCAGGCAAGGCGCGGCGAGCGCGGTGTGGTCATTCCACATAAGCGAGCCGCAACGCAGCCTGCAGGAAAAACTGCCCGAGCCCAAAGGGTTACGCCAAAAATCGCCGAACTCTGCGTTGGCCTGCTTGAAAAGGGCTGCGGCCATTCCCTGCGCAGGCCGCCTTGATTTCGACGA
>JBFJWR010000081.1:0-10253 GCA_041623535.1 Pseudomonadales bacterium | reverse complement strand
GTGCTGGTTGCGCACAACATCGACCTGGCACCGCGCATACCCAACCTTGAGCCGGGCGACCAGGTGCACTTTTTTGGCGAGTATGAATGGAACGACCGGGGCGGCGTGCTGCACTGGACCCACCATGACCCGCGCGGCCGGCACCCGGATGGGTGGTTGCGGCATCGCGGCCAGCGCTACCGCTGAAAAAAAGGATCAAAGGAGTCTTGTTACCCTCTATCCACCCTGCGAATAATGCTACAGTGAGCTATCAATACGTCTCGCAACACGGCCATCGGAATACCCAGTGACTCAGGTAACACGCATCCTGGTAGTGGATGACCATCCGCTCGTGCGGGATGGTCTACGCGCATGTTTGGACGACGAACCCGACATGCACCTCTGCTGGGAGGCCGCGAGCCTCGCGGAAGCAAAAACCAAGCTGCAGCATTATACGCCCGACCTCGCAATGGTCGACCTGTCACTCGGCGACGGCAGTGGATTCGAGCTGATTGAACACATCCGCGCAGAATGCCCGCATGTCAGGATCCTCGTGATATCCGCGCACGACGAAAACCTCTGCGCCAGGAAAGCGCTGCAGATGGGTGCATCCGGCTACATGGATAAATTTCATTGTGGCGAGGAGATCGTCACCGCTGTCCACGAGATCATGGCCGGCCGGCTGTACCTGAGCAGGGCGATGACACAGAATCTCATGCGTGCGGCACTGGAGATCGGAAACGACCCCAATCACAAGAATATCCACGCGCTGACGAGGACGGAAACGGATGTGTTTGTGCGACTGGGAATTGGCACGGCAGTGGAAGTGATCGCCGACAACCTGGGCATCAATTCGACAGCCATCGCTTCCCACCTGGAAACAATAAGAACAAAACTGAATATCGAATCAAGTGCAGAACTACAGCGCGCAGCGCTGCAATGGACGCTGGAACACTGCTGATGCACGCTCAACAAGGCGGCGTCATTTCAATCACAAGAACCGTGGCCTGCCTCAGTGATGAAAGCACACTGGGCGACGCATTCCGTGTCGGGCCCACTCACCGGAACGCCCTGACGACACATGAGCAAAAAGCCACGCAGCCGGAATAAACCGGTGGCAACCGGCGAGAAGCCGACCGCCGCACCTGCCACGGAAGCCGTGGCCACAGACGCCAAGACCCGGAAACATTTCCCTATCGTCGGCATCGGCGCCTCCGCAGGCGGCCTCGAAGCGCTGCAGGAACTGTTTCAGAACATGCCCACCGACACCGGCGCCGGCTTCGTCGTGGTTACCCATCAGCATCCCGACCATCAAAGCCTGCTCGCCGAACTGCTCAGCAGGGAGACCGGCATGCCGGTGGTCAATGCGGTCGATGGCCAACGCGTTGAGCCCAACCATGTGTACGTCGAAACACCCGGCTCCCAACTGGCGATTCTTAATGGCGTGCTGCACAAGATGGGAGTCATCCGCGACGACCTGCCCCGCCTGCCCATCGATTATTTTTTCCGCTCCCTGGCACAGGATCAGCAAGGATGCGCGGTTGGCATCATCCTGTCCGGCACCGGCAGCGACGGGACGCTCGGATGTCGCGCAATCAAGGCCGCGTCAGGACTGGTGATCGCGCAGGATCCTGCCTCTGCCCGTTATAACAACATGCCGGCCAACATGATCTCGGCAGGACTGGCAGATTTCGTACTGGCGCCCGCCGGGATGCACCTGCAGTTGACTGCATACATCAGCAGCGGGCAACAAATCGCGTCCGGCAGCGAAGATGCAGCAGTTGAAAATGACACACCGTCGATGCACAAGATCCTGCTGTTGATGCGCGATCGCACCGGGCATGATTTTTCCGGGTACAAGGCCAACAGCCTGACCCGTCGCATTGAAAGGCGCATGAAGGTCCACCAGATCACGCGCACCAGGCACTATGTCCGCTACCTGCAGGAAAATCCGCACGAGCTTGACCTGCTGTTTCAGGAACTGCTCATAGGCGTGACCAACTTTTTTCGCGATGAAAAAGCCTGGGAAGCGCTGGTCGAGCCACTGGACGCACTGCTGTCATCCGCGGCCGAGACCGGCGAAGTGCGGGTTTGGGTGGCTGGCTGCCATACCGGGGAAGAAGCCTACAGCATTGCCATCCTGATCAGGGAACGCATGGAAGCGCTCAATCTGCACTTCAAGGTGCAGGTGTTTGCCACCGACATCGACGAAGAGGCGTTGACGTTCGCACGTGGCGGACATTATCCGGACGGCATTGCCGTTGATGTCCCGGCCGAGCGCCTGGCGCGTGATTTCCAGAAAGAGGCGCATGGCTATCGCATTCACAAGGCCATTCGCGACATGCTGATCTTTGCCACGCAGAACGTAACCCGGGATCCGCCCTTTACGCGGCTGGACATGGTCATCTGTCGCAACCTGATGATTTACCTGGATGCGGAATTACAGAAAAGGCTGATGCCGATCATTCATTATGCAATCAGACCCAACGGGCTGCTGTTCCTGGGATCCGCAGAGTCGGTGGGAGGATTTTCCGAACTGTTCACACCGCTCGATCAGCGCTGGAGAATCTATCAGCGCATTGGCGTTCCGTACCCACTGCCACCCCAGACCCCTGTTTTCCCACCGGCAAGCCGCAACCTGCCCCCCCGTGGGCAGAACAAGCCTGCTCCGCCGTTGTCCGCAGTCATAGAGCGCATGCTGCTGGCCCGGTTTGCACCGGTCAGCGTGGTGGCAAATACACGTGGAGATATCGTGTACATCCATGGCCGCAGTGGCGACTTCCTGGAACCCAACCCCGGGCAGCCGCGCAACAACCTGCTGGATATGGCACGGGAAGGACTCTGTGCCCACCTCGCGACGGCAATCCGCTCGGTCACAACGGACGGACAACCGGTGGAGCGCACAATCCTGCATACGCAGCGGGACGGCAACACGACCCCGACCCGCCTGACTGTCTGCAGAATGGATGAACCGGTGTCCATGCGCGGCCTGCTGCTGGTGACTTTCACGCCCGTAGCGGATGAAACCGGCAATGCCAGCGCCGGGGTCCGCCCGACCATTGAAAGCAGCACCGAGCAAACCGCCTCGCTTGAGGCGGAACTGCGTTACATGAAGGAAACGCAGCAGGCCACGCAGGAAGAACTGGAATCTGCCAACGAAGAACTGCGCTCCATCAACGAGGAAATGCAATCCACCAACGAAGAATTACAGTCCACCAACGAGGAGCTGGAAACCTCCCGGGAAGAAATGCAATCCCTCAATGAAGAACTTTCCTCGGTCAACGTCGAACTGCACCTGAAAGTGGAGGCCCTGTCGCAGGCCAATGACGATATGCAGAACCTGCTCAACAGCGCCGATGTCGCAACGGTATTCCTGGACACCGATTTGCAGATCAGGCGCTATACCGAACAGGCACAGGACCTCATCCGACTGCGGCCCGGCGACATAGGCCGCCCGATTTCGGAGCTGGCCTGCACGCTGCTTTACGAACAACTGGTGGCTGACTGCAGGGCAACGCTCAAGCATCTGAAACTGCACGAGCAGGAGGTACGAACCGAGTCCGGCACACACTACCTGATGCGGATTCTGCCCTACCGTACCCGGGACAACGTCGTGGACGGCCTGGCCCTGACCTTCGTCAACATCAATCGCCTGAAGGAATCGCAACAGCGCCTCGAAGTCATGGCCTGGCTGTTCAGCAGGAATTCGAATCCGATCCTGGTCATTGATTCCGATGGCACGATCATTGAGGCCAACCTGGCTGCGCTGCAGCTGCTTACTGCGCCGGGCGCAGAAATCATCGGCAGCCCGGTTGCACGCTTGTTCGCGGCGCCGGCAAGAGAAATTTTTGCCCGGGACCTACAGAATTTTGTGACCGGCAATCGAGTCACCGACGCAGCCTATGCCATGAACCAGGACCTGTGGCGAAATGCAGAATCCGCGCTCAGCATGTCCCGGCTCAGTCGCGAAGACGGATCAACGCTGGCGGTCGGCCTGACCCTGCTGGATGTGGCCGACCATGCCGCGCGATAGAAACACAACCGGCGCTCAAAAGCCGACATTGCGGCAGCGCGCCGAGGCGCTATTCCAGGCGGAGCCCGCACAACTGGCCGACCTGCCTGCGAAGGACCTCAGCGCGCTGCTGAACGAACTGCATGTGCACCGCATCGAACTGGAAATGCAGAACGAAGAACTGCAGATTGCGCAACGGGAACTGACGAAAACACGCGACCACTATACCGAACTATTCGATTTTGCACCGGTGGCCTACTTCGAACTGAATCTGGAGGGATTGGTTCTGCAGGGGAATTTGAAAGCGGCGCAATTGCTTGGCGTTAACCGTCAGGACCTGGTGAGAAAACCATTCATCCGCTATTTCGCAGCCGAGTCCCAGGATGCGGTTCGGCAACTCTGGATGAATTTTTCCAATGCCCAGGTCAGGCAGATCGATAATCTGGTGCTTCGGGTCGCGGGAGAAACACAGATACACGTGACCGGTCAGTGCGAACTCATCCTTTCAGCCGAGCAACCCACGTTCCGGGTGGCACTCATCGACACCAGCGAGCAACACCACGCCGAGCAGCAGCTGCGTACACTCAACGCAACGCTCGAATCTCGCATTGCAGCATCGACCGCGGAGCTGGTCGAATCCCAGGCAGATCTGCGCAGGCTGCTCAAGAATACGATTGATCGGCAGGAACAGGAGGCGCGGAAATTCGCCCGGGAAATGCACGACAGTTTCGGGCAGGAGTTGGCTGCCGTGGGCCTGCGGTTGTCAGCCATTGCCTCCCGGTCACCAGACCCCGGCATCTCCGACGGCATCAATGAGGCACGGAAATCCATCAGGCAGGTTGCCGACCACCTGCGCCAGTTCGCCCGCGAGACCCATCCCGGGATTCTCGAAGAACTCGGGCTGGAGGCGGCGCTCTGCCGGAGCAGCGAGAACTTCACCCGGCAAACGGGCACCCCGGTTCACCTTGATTACCGGACCCTGTCCGGCACGCTGGAACCGGAGCGTGCGCTGGGTTTGTATCGCATCGTTCAGGAGGCACTGCACAACGCCAACATTCACGCAAAGGCGACAGAAATCCGCATCCTGCTATACGAAGAGCCCGGCACAGTCGTGCTGCAGGTCGTCGACAATGGCTGTGGCCTTGATCCGGAAAAAGCACGCCGGCAGGGCGGCCTGGGACTGGTCAGCATGGAAGAACGTGCGCTCCTGATGCACGGCACCATGAAGCTGCTCTCGGCACCGGGCAAAGGCTGCACAGTAGAAATCCGCGTGCCCCGTGCCGTCGAAAGCCGGCAGTCCCGGCCGGGAAAGGCATAGAGTCACTGACTGCTGCGCACTCCAACACCAATCTGCGCTAGGATTACCAGTCCAGAGTTTCCGGGCGTCAGAACGCCCCCCTTGCTGCCACCCGTTCCCCAGCCCGTGGGCGCGTATTAAAGAAGGAATTGCTGACCCGTGAGCCCACCCCCCTCCCGATCCCGCTCGCAGCAGGTCGCCGATCTGCTGGACGCGCCCGTCGATGGACTGGAGTTCCTTGATCAGTTGTCCGATGAAGAAGGTGAACACCTGTGCGGGCTGCTGGGTGCTGCCATTACCGAGCGCCGTCACGTCATCGCCAAGGCCATGCAGGACGCCCAGCGCTTCCTTCCGGGCCCGCTGCGCCGCCGGCTGGCCGGCCGCTTCCCGGAAGCCTGAACGATGATCCAGCGCGCCGAGCTGTTATTGATGGCCCGCATGCTGCATTGCAGCCCGGAGTCGCTGTCGATGCTGCTGGTGTATTCCGACACCGAACTGCGTCACCTGCGACGGCAGATCGAAACCCGCCTGAGTCGTGAGGGACAGGCGGCCGTGGTCAACCTGTCGGCCGCCGGCCGCATGCTCCCGGCCCGGCTGTCAGCCAAGATTGCCGAACGGGCGCTGGGCCCGGTGATCACTGCCGAAATGGCGCGGCGACTGGATTCAACCCAGTCCGGCAAGGTCGCCTGCCACCTCTCTGCCGGGTTCATGGCCGACGTGGCCCGCTACCTGCCCGCCGAAGAGTCTGCGTCCCTGATCAACGGCCTGCCCATCGAAATTCTGCGCCTGGTCACGCACGAGCTGGCCCGCCGCGGGGAAACCATTGTCCTCGCCACGCTGGTCGCCAGCCTGCATACCGAAGCCATCGTCGCACTGGCATCGGAACTGGATGCCGAAACACTGGCCGACACCGCCCTGCTGATGCCCGACCCCGCACCACTGGCCGCAGCCCTGGGCCGCTTTGCGCCCGCCGTGCTGGCCCAGGCGGCGCGTTACCTGCCCGACCAGAAAATTGCCGAGATCATCGGCGGCTTGTCCGAAGAACTGCTGCACTCCGTTGCGCTGGAACTGGAACGGTCGCGGGACTTCGATGAACTGGCGCGCCTGGCTGCGCTGCTGCCGGACGCCACCCTCGCCCACCTCGCCGAGAACGTCGCAGCGGACACACTCATACAAATTGCCAGCCGGGCCGGAGACCCCGGCCAGCTGGCCGAGTCCTTGATCCGCGTCGCACCACACATGCTGGCGCAGATCATCGACCGGCTCCCCGAGGATGTGGCCGCCAGCCTGATGGAGCGGCTGGATCCCAGGGTGATCGAGGATATCTCGCGTGAACTGGAAGCCGCGGGCGACGAGCACGTCTTCACGCGCCTGTTTCGTTTCCTGCCATTCGATCCCATGCTCACCATCCTCGGCGTGCTGCGGGAGAAAACCATGGAAACCGTATTGCGCAACCGGCAGACGGCAGAGCACGTCGTGGACGTACTGCAGCACCAGGCACGCCAGCGTCGCGACCTGCTGCTGGGTTACCTGCCTGAAGCACTGCGCACACGAATCGTAAAGGTGCTGCCGGGCAAATCTCCGCCTGATTCCTGAGCACCAGCCGCCGCGCAGCAACGGCTATGCCGGCATACATGGGACGCGCATCCCGATGCATTTTCATTCGCCCTGTCGAGAACCGCGACCAGCCGGTCTATCCTGTGCAATATTTCCGGGAGAACCGCCTGCATGCCGCCGCGCAGTACCGCATCCAGTTATGTCGCCCAGGCCTATACCACGCGCATCATCGGCTACGTATTCATCCTGCTGATCATTATTTCCACGATTCACGACCGCTTTGATCTGCTGCGGCACGGGCCGTTCATTGCGCTGTGCTTCGTGCTGCCCCACGTGCTGTATGGCCTGTCCCGGGTCACTGATCTGAAACGCAGCACCGAGTGGGCCGAGTACATCGACATCATGTTTCTCGGCTTCCTGCAGACCTACCTGGACTGGGGCCTGTTTCCGCTGCTGTTCATTGCCACCGGCATCTGCGTGTCATCCCTGATGACGCTTGGGATCTGGTTCCTGGCCAGGGGCATGGCAGTGCTGGCGGCCACCATCGCTGTCTCTTCCCTGGTGAATGGCTTCCAGTTCAGCCACCAGTCGAACCTCGCCACGGCACTGATCTGCAGCCTGGGGATTCTGGCCTATGCCAGCGCCATCGGCTTGAACGCGTTCAACCAGCGCGCGCACCTGCGCCGGACCCGGCGGGAACTCAAGGAACAGAAGGAAAAAATCGAGGCGCTGGCGACCAAGCTTTCCAAGTACCTGTCACCGCAGGTGTACCGATCGATTTTTGCCGGCGAGAAGGACGTCAGGATCGAGTCCTACAAGAAACCACTGACCATCCTGTTCTCGGACATCGTCGGCTTTACCGGCATCGCCGAGAGCATGGAGCGCGAGCAACTGGCCATCTGGCTGAATAACTATTTCAATGAAATGTCGAACATCGCCATCAATCGTTACTCGGGCACGCTGGACAAGTACATCGGTGATTCGCTGATGGTTTTTTTTGGCGACCCGCAGTCGCTGGGCAAGAAGCAGGATGCCATCCAGTGCATGAAAATGGCCATCGAGATGGTCAACAAGTGCGCGACCATGGATATCGCGGTGCGGGTGGGCGTGCACACCGGCGATTGCACGGTCGGCAACTTTGGCAGCGATGACCGACTCGAGTACACCATCGTCGGCGGCAGCGTGAACCTGGCCTCGCGCCTGGAAACCAATTCAGAGGCGGGACGGATACTCATCTCCGACTCAACCTATGAATTGATCAAGGATGAAATACCCTGCGTTCCGCGGGGCAAGATACGCGTCAAGGGAATTGATCGCGACATCAGCACCTACTGGGTGGCCGCCCAGGAAAACTTTGCCCTCGCCGAGGTGCCGCGCGCCGCCTCCGCCTAGACTTCAAGGAAGAAGAGAAACCATGTCGATCGCCGTCCGGACTGAATTTTTAAAAGAGTTTTTCGGCCGCCGGCCCGCGGCGCCCACTGAAGTCAGCATCCACAAGGAAATCAGGAACTTTGGCATGCTGGTGCTGTGCTCGCTGAGCACGCGCCTGCTGGTGCCCTGCTTTCCGCGGGCGCTGGATGAACGCCTGCAGCGCAAACGGGCAAAGCTTGAGTACGCCGAGAACTCGGCAGGCCTGTTTACTTCCCGGAAACGGCTTGTCGATCTGCTGCAGGATCGCGAAAGCCTGCGCTTTGTCAGCATCCTGACCACGATCTCGGTGCCCATCACCACCCGCCTGATCCGCAACGCGATTTTTGGCGATGATGACATCGACAAGATCACCGACGATTATGGCGTGCTGAATTTCGATGCCATTTACACCGATGCCGGCGTGGTGGACATGCTGCTCAATGGCTACTGCCCGGTGGAACTGGTGGCACAGAATGAAAATCAGTTCGTGTGGACCGGTAACTACGACGCCTACGAGTTCGGCCAGCAACTGCGCTTTCCCAACGTCGAGATCATCATGGAGCGGCAGAACGCGCAATCCATGGTGCTGCGCAAGATCACGCTGACGGAACGGGAGGCAACGCCCATCACCTCCACGCCGGGTGACGAGAACTGGCACGAGGCCAAGAAAATCGCCTGGGGCGTGGTGCAATACGACGGCATCCTGCGCTTCCACAGCGGCCTGTGCCACATGCTGGTCGAGCAATACATGGTGGCGGTGGAGCGCAACCTCTCGCCGGAGAACCCGATACAGACGTTGCTGCAGCCGCACCTCAAGCACGTGCGTGGCACCAATTACCTGGCCGATCACCTGGTCTGGGGCGAGCACCAGCTGACCGTCGCTTTCGGCCCGTTCACGCATGCATCCTCGGGTGCATTCATCCGCGACTATGTGAAAAAGATCGACTGGAAAACCTGGCGATTGCAGCAGCCGCTTGGGGACTTCCATCGCTACGTCACCGCCGGTGAACTGTTCATGGCGGTGCTGGACGAGTACCTGGCCCGATACTTCGCGCAGCATCGCGACGCTATCCTGCAGGCAAAACAGGAATTACTGAACGCATCCGCCGACCTGGTTGCATACAGCCTGGAATCAGCCCCCGGCGTACCGTCGGCATCACCCATCCTGCAGGAGAACGATGCCGACGAACTGGTGCTGCAGAATGCGCAGACCTTCTGCCGCTTCCTGATCTTCCAGGTCTGTTTCGCGCATTGCTGGTCGCACCTGGCACTGGCCACCGGCTACCCGCTGAATCCCTTCGCCGAGAAATTCGATTACCAGAACATCAAGCGGGCCTCGAAGGGTATGCAGATCGCCCAGGCCACGCATTTCGCCCATCGCAAGCGGGGCGGCCTGCCAAAGATGATGGACCAGGCCGACGGCGCACTGGGCAGCACGCTGCTGGAATTGCTGGAAAGCCGGAGAACCGAATTCGCCAATCTCGGACTGGATATCGACTACCTGCTGGAAAGCCTGGTCTGACCCCTGCCCGTGCGGTCATCGCGCACAACGTGTACACTTTCTGAACGATCAGTCGGCCCGCTCTGGGGCTGCGGCTGTTACCGTTCGCCCAGGGAGTGCCCCGTATGTTCGCCAGATTCCGCCTGTTCACCGTCGCCTTGTTCCTGCCCGCACTGGCACTCGCGGAAGACCCGCGCTTCACGCCGGAACGCTTTTGTGACAACGAACGGAAACTCACGGTGGCAGTCGACGAAGCGGTGCTGCAAGGCTGGGTGTCGGCAGAAAACGGGCTTGCCCTCTGCCTGGTGCGTGATCCGGCCCTGCCCCCGGAATTCCAGCCACTGCTGAACCTGCCACTGCCCGACCAGCTCAACGTACTGCGCGGCATGCTGGTCATGGCCAGCGACCCGGTCGCTTTCGGCATGACCTTTCAGGAAGGTTCTGATCCGGAAATCGCGGCCTTTCAGATGGCCGCCATGAACGCCCAGGGCAATGAT
>JBFJWR010000080.1:0-10308 GCA_041623535.1 Pseudomonadales bacterium | reverse complement strand
TTCAGCGGCAGGTTCCGCAGCGCCTTCATCTTGTGCTCCACCTCGTCGACCAGGCGCTCGGCTTCCGGTTTGTCCAGTACGCCGGCTCCTACCAGTCGCTCAATAACAGCCCGTTCGCGGTTCAGCAGCACCCGGGTGGCCGCCTGGGTTTCCAGGCCGGCCAGAATCTCGGGAAAGGAGGCTCGCAGTTCTTCCACGCGTAAGAAGGTATCCCGCTTGTTCTGCAGAATTTCACCACGCGCGCGGGTCGCAGCCGCCTCGGAGGGCGCAAGCTGATCGACATACCGGGAGATCTCGTCCTGCGCGATGATGAAACCGCGTGCCGCGTCATAACCCAGCGCCAGGCGATCAAAGGCCGAGGAGATCGCCAGGTTGCGAAACGCGCCGTATTGCAGGGCCCAGCCCAGCCAGCCGGGTGAACGCCACAGTTGATGCAGGTCTTCACGCGGCCCGATCTGCGGATCACCGTCCAGGGCGTGCTCCACCGCCTCCACCAGCTTGTTGACGGCGGAACCAGAGAGCAGGCCCTGCTGGTACTGCACCCAGTAACTCTTGCGCTCGGCTTCCAGCAGGCGGCGCCGATACGCGGTTTCATAGTCCTTGTCTTCGGCCTCGGCCAGCGCGGATTCCGGCGGCAGGGCGCTCAGTTCGGTATTCGCCCGTATATGCGCCCAATCCGCCATCTGCAGAAACTGGTTGGACTTGAGCTCCGGCACCACCTTCTCGAGGTCTTCGCGAATACTCACCCGGGCCTTGTCGATGGTGGCCTGCTTGGACGCCGGCAGGCTGTCGAGCCCCAGCCAGCGAAACATCATCGGCATGGTCATGCCGTTGATGAGGATGGTCATCACCACGATACCGGCACACAGGAACAGCACCGTTTCACCCACGCCGGGCGGCATGTTCGGGTCCTGTGCCACGACCAGCGCCAGCGCGAGCGCCACCGCCCCACGCAGGCCACCCCAGGTCAGCACGATGGATTTCTCGCGCGTAATCCCGATACCGATGCGCTTGAGAATCGGGTTGAACAGCAGGATGGAACCACCGCGAATCAGGAACAGGCACACGTACAGCGCACCCAGCACCAGCCAGAGTTCCAGCGAATCCACCTTGACGCGATCGGCAATCACGATGCCAACCAGCAGGAAAATAACCGTATTGGCGATGTATGCCAGCAACTCCCAGAAATGATGCAGGAAGCCGCCGACCTCCGGCGAAATGCGCGTCCGTCCGACGCTTGCAAACAGCAGTGCCAGCGCCACGATACCCACCACCCCGGAGACATGAAACATGCCCTCGGCAATAAAAAACACCAGGTAGGCAACGGCAACGGTCACCGTGATCTCGATCATCTCGTCATTGAACACCCGGCCGATCCACACCAGCGCCAGCATGCCCAGGGCCAGCCCGATAACGAGTCCCAGTGCGACCACCCAGGTGAACTGGACCACCGTGCCAAACAGCGAAAACTCGCTGCCCCCACCAGTTGCCAACGCCATGCCGTAGAACAGCGTGAACAACACGATGGCCGTACCGTCATTGAGCAGGGATTCGCCTTCGATGAGGGTTTCCAGGCGCTTGCGCGAACTCTGCTCTTTCAGCAGGGCAACCACCGCAACGGGGTCGGTCGCGCTGATCAGTGCGCCGAACATCAGCGCGACACCCCAGCTCCAGTTCCAGGGAAATGCGCCGTGCGCCAGCCAGGCGGTGAGCAGCGTGCAAACGATGAGCCCCGGAACGGCGAGTATCGCGATCTGTGAAAATGTGCGCCGGAACAGGTGCACTTCCATCGCAAAAGCGGACTCAAAAATCAGCGTCGGCAGGAACAGGAACAGGATCAGGTGCGGGTCGATGTTGGCGACCAGGTCCACCGAGTGATCCAGCAGCGGAAAGAAGTTGGCCAGCAGACCCGCGCGATCGGCAACGCCCAGCCCCAGCCCCATGACCAGCAACGCCACCGAGTAAGGAATCGGTGTGCCCTTCAGCACGTGACGCGTCCCCGCACCCAGCACCAGGGCCAGCGCGACGAACAACAGGATCAGGATACCGGGCTCATGCATGGCGACAGCGCATCCGCAGGGAAGTTGTTCTAGAGTTTATGCACGCGAACGGGAACGCACCAACTTTTACAATCCGGATACATCCGTTGCAGGGGAATTACAGAAATATGGCGACCTGGCTGAATGTGACCAGCGAAAACGCGCTCGCGGATGGCGAGCATGAAATAGTCGAGACGGAATCAGGGGTCAGTATTCTGCTGGTGCGGGCGGAAGGCCAGTTTTATGCCGTGGAAAACCTGTGCACCCACGACGGCGGGGATCTGGGCGGCGGCCCGGTGGAAGGCACCGAGATCATCTGTCCGCGGCACGGGGCGCGCTTCTGCCTGCGTAGTGGGCAGGCCCTGACGGCGCCGGCCTGGGAAGATGTGGCCACGCACGCCGTGCGTATAGAAAACGGCGTGGTGCAGGTGTGGGATGAGCCGGGAGAGCCCGGCGACACCTAGGTCGGTATTCGGTGTTACCCGACCTTTACTCGACTGCTTCCATGGCGGCAGCGGACAACGAGATTTCAGCAAAACCGTTGGCGGCACGCTCAGACGGGGACAGCTTGGCGGTCTTCTCGGCCAGCTTGCCAGCTTTCAGGGCATCAACGCGGCGCCAGTGGTCATTCAATACCTCGTCGAGGTAATCCACGATGGTCATGTCCGCTTCGATGGCGTGCTGCTTGAGCACCTTGCGGGTGTTCTTGCGAATTGGGGTATTAACCGGCTTCTCTTTCATGACGATTTCCCTGTTGATGAGTTCCTTGTTTATGGAAAACAGAATTTCCTAAACAAGCAATAACAGGCAAGAGTGTAGCGCCATGAGGACCATTTCACTAGTCCTGGGAACAATAATTTTCTATATTTCTGCTATTTCGACAAAAAAGCGCCCGCCTCGAGTCGCCCGGTGGGCTCTACCGGACCGCCAGGAAAGCGGGTTTTCAGCGCAGGTTTTCGAAGTGAGGATGCACTTCGCGGGGTTTGCGATCCGAGGTATTGAAGTCGGCCACCGCTCGCAGCACATCACGGCGACTGATTTGACCGACCAACTTGCCATTTTCGTCCATTACCGGGAAACGCCGCCGGCGCTCACGGATAAACTTGCCTGCCACCTGAATAATGTCGGTGGTGGAACGGATGGTTTCCGGTTCGCGGGTCATGAATTCGCCCACGTGGCCGCCGACTTCCTCGTAATAACTGCCGCTCAGAATATGCTTCAGGCAGTCGCTCTCGGAAATCATTCCCACAAGTTCGCCTTTCTCATCGATGACCGGTGCCCCGGAAATGCGATGTTTCAGCATGCTGTGTATGGCATCGAACAGATCGGTGTCGGGCGTAAACGTGATCAGGTTGGTGGTCATGTAGTCCTGAACCGTGACTGATCTGAGCATGGGTTGCCTCCAACTGGCAGTGACCGGACAGGATGCACCGTTCCCCGGCACATCACTCGCATCCACCAATTATAGGCAATGCCCCCACAGTGCAAGCATTCTTTTACTGAAAAGATTAATTGCCCAATATCTGATCGGTTCGCGCGGCCATGATGAAATCGTTGCGATGCAATCCACGGATCTTGTGCGTCCACCAGGTGACCGTAACACGCCCCCACTCGGTCAGCAGGGAAGGATGGTGCGCCTGCGACTCGGCCAGTTCCCCGACCCGGTTGGTAAACTGCAGCGCCTCGACAAAATTGCGAAAGGTATAGACGCGTTCGAGTTGCATGACGCCATCGCGAACTTCCACGGTCCAGTCGGGAATTTCCCGGACCAGTTCGGCCAGTTCATCGTCACCCACCCGTGGCGCATCAGCACGGCACGCTTCGCAAGCCTGTTCACTCAGAGTGGCCATAATCCGTCTCCTTGTTACCGGTGGTTACACCGGATGACATTGAATGCATTCCATATAAGAATACCCAACCCGGCCGCCATGGAATACACCTCATATGAAACCGTCCCGTGATTTTGTCGCCCTGCGGATGGCGGTACTGACTGTATCCGACTCGCGCACCCTGGCCGAAGATACCTCCGGCGATCGCTTACAGGCCCTGTTGCAGGAAGCCGGCCACCAGCTGGCGGCGCGCAAGCTGGTCCCGGATGATCGCTACCGGTTGCGCGCCGTGGTATCAGACTGGATAGCCGACCCGCAGGTACAGGTCGTGATGATTTCGGGGGGCACCGGGTTCACCGGGCGGGACAACACGCCGGAAGCCATTCTTCCGCTGCTGGACAAGACAGTGGATGGCTTCGGAGAACTGTTCCGGCACATCTCGTACGGTGAGATCGGCACGTCGACCATACAATCCCGGGCACTGGCCGGACTGGCCAACGGAACACTGGTTTTCTGTATGCCGGGGTCAACGAACGCGGTGCAAACCGCATGGAACGGCATCCTGCGGGAGCAGTTCGACATCCGCACCCGCCCGTGTAATTTCGTGCAGTTGATCCACCGTTACCAGGAATCGCCCGACCAACCAGCGGTATGAACCACCCGGTAGCGGGCGCCCTTGGGATCCAGGTCACTGCGAAACAAATGCAGTTCACCGACTTCAGTGCTGGCACACAGTGGCTGCGGCGATATATCCAGCCAGGGTGTGCGCCGACTGCGTACGCGCCCCAGCGTCACGTGCGGCATAAAGCGATGCTTTTCCACGCGCAGGCCGACCCGGCGCACGGCACGCAGCACCGCCCGATGCAGGTGGGACAGCGCGTCACTCCCGGCGCAGAACGCCAGCACCATGCGCGGCCGGTCGCCCAGCGGAAAATAACCCACTTGTGAGAGTTCAACGACGAATGGCTTTTGTGCGGCAACTTCCGCTTGCAGGGCAGTCATGAGACGATCTGCGTCGCTGTCCAGAATGTCGCCGAGAAATGCCAGTGTCAGGTGATAATTTTCCGGATCCACCCAGCGCACTTCGGCTTTTTTATCGAACTGCTGCAGGGAACCCGCAGCACGTGCGAGTTTTGTCACGCAGGACTCGTCCAGTGACAAGCCGACGAACGCGCGAAATTTCATGGCCTGACTTCCTGGCGAGTAAACACCTGATGGATGATAGTGGCTGACATGCATGCCCTGCTGCTGAACCTGCGTACCGGCCTGCAACTGGCCATGCTGCGCCCGACCTCGACCAGTCGCCTGCGCCTGTCGAGCGGGCAGTTCTGGTTGCTGCTGGCACTTGCCACCGGCAGCGCCTGTGCGGCCGACTGGATGCTGGCTGACCCGCCCCGCGAGTTCAACCCCTTTGGCGCCTGGGAGGCCAGCCTGTTCCTGGCCTGCCTGGGCCTGGGCACCTATCTCGCGGCACGCCTGGCAGCCGCGCCCAACCTGCAGTTCCAGCTGCCATTCTGCGTACTGGCCGCACTGCCGTTTCTGCTCCTCGCCGGTACCGTGTTGCTGCGTATTGCGATCGCCCTGGACGCCGAGCCCGCGCAGTTACAGTTTATGGGCTGGCTGTTCGTCGCCTGGTGCTGGCTGGTGCTGGTACATGCACTGGATATCTGCGCACGCACCGGCCTGCCCCTGCGCGGCCTGCAGGCCACCCTGATACTGGCGCTGATCATCGGACCTGAACTGTACTATCCGCAGCCCGGTTTCTGGTACACCGGCTGGGAAGAAGAAAACGTCAGCGACGTCGATCCGGCCCCGCCACTGGATGCTGAACAGGTATTTTTCGATCAGCCCGGCCTGCTGGCCGACCGCTTGCGCGGGATGATGCCGCAACGCACCGGCACGCCGGATCTCTACATCCTCGGCATTGCCGGCTATGGCGGGCAAAACGTATTCCGCAGCGAAATCGAGTACCTGGAAGAAATTTCCGAAACCGCCCTGCACAGTGGGCTGCGCTTCCTGCCACTCATCAACCACCGCGACACACTGGCCCGGGTGCCACTGGCCACGCTCACCAATATCGAAGCGGCCACCGAATCCCTGGGGCGCATGATGGAAAACGAAGAGGATGTGCTGATGGTGTATGTCACCTCGCACGGCTCTGAAGACCACGAGATCGCGCTGGAACTGGGCAATCTCCCGTTCAACAAGCTGACGCCGGTAACATTCTCAGCCGCGCTGGAACGGGCCCGGGTACGCTGGAAGATCCTGGTCATTTCGGCCTGTTTCTCCGGCGGCTACATTCAGCAACTGGCTGGCCCGGACACCCTGGTGATTACCGCAGCACGTGCCGACCGGTATTCTTTCGGCTGTGACAACGAAGCAGAACTGACCTGGTTTGGGCGCGCTTTCCTGGAAGAAGGCCTGGCCCTGGGACTGGGTTTCCAGGATGCCTTTTCCCATGCCGAGGCACAGGTACACAAGTGGGAATTGGAGCAGGAAATAGAGCACTCCGAGCCGCAGATTCACATGGGTTCGGCGATACGGGAAAAACTGCGCGAGATGGAATTGTTATGACGCGGATGAAAACCGGCTAATCATGCAGATCCACATCACAGACATGGTGTGCATAGGCAATGCCGTCGTTTAATTCCAGATCGCGGCCATACACCTTGCCTTTCACTTCCTCGTAGACCTTGGCTTCGATAAACACCTGTACTGCGTCGCTATCCAGTTTGCCGGACTTGGCTTCCATCTCGATGATGTTCAGGGCCCGGTCCAGTGGCATGGCTGGCTTGTACGGCCGGTCAGCCGCAGTCAGCGCATCGTAAATATCCGAGATGGTCATCATGCGGGTCTGCAGCGGTATCTCGTCGCTGGGAGCGTTGTTCGGGTAGCCAGTACCATCGAGTTTTTCATGATGCTTGCCGGCGATTTCCGGCACACCACGCAATTCCGGCGTCCAGGGAATCAGCTTGAGAAAATTCAAGGTGTGCACCACGTGTGATTCGATTTCCTTGCGCTCACCCTCGGTCAGCGAACCCTTGCGTACCGACAGGGCCAGCAGTTCGCTGTCATCGATCAGGCCCTTGTCCTGGCCGTCAATGTCAGTGAAGTGATACCCGTGTATTTCCCGCAAATGATCGAAAGCGCCGTCCGGCAGCATGCTCGGCTCGTTGGCCTCCTCGATCGCGGTAAGAAATGCATCCAGCCGCGCGGACTCCTCTTCGACCCTGGCAAGCAGTTTCTGCCGTTCCTCATCCAGGCCACCGGCTGACTGCCTTTCCCACAACTGCAATTGCGCCTGCAGGGCCTGGTTCCTGACCCGCTCCTTCTCCAGCATGATGCGATAGCGAATGATGTCGAACGTCGATTCCGGGAGCTTCTTCGCTTTGACCAGCACGTGCTCACGCATCCCGACCTTGCCGAAATCATGCAGCAGGGATGCATAGCGAATCTCGCGGATCTGCGACTCCTGGTAATCGACGTCCTTGAACACCGACAGGTTGGACCGTGGCAATGCAAGCGCCAGGCCGGCCGTCAGGTCAGCGACCCGGAACGAATGACCACTGGTACTCGGGTCCCGCTGTTCAATCGCCATTACAGCTGCCTGCACAAAGCCGTCAAACAACTGGTTGATGGATTCCATCAGAAAGGCGTTCTGGATGGCGACCGCGGCCTGGCTGGCCAATGCCCGCAGCATGACCGCAACGCTGTCATCAAAGGGGACGGTATGCTCTTCGCATACTTCGGGCGAGGTGAGCTTCAGGGAATAATCGTCCTTGCGGTTAATGAACTGCAATACGCCTGTCACTTCACCCCGGTGGTTGGGCATGGGAATCACCAGCATGCTGCGCGTACGGTAGCCGACACTTTCGTCGAATGACTTGTTGAACCCGTACGGCACGTCGTCCGGCAGTTCGTAGGCATCGGCAATGTTCAGCACCTTGCCGGTCAGTGCCACGTACCCGGCCAGGGAATTCTCGTTGAGCGGCAGGCTGAACTCCTTGAAATCGATTTTCACGGAGTCGTTCTTGGTCAATTTGAACAGCAGCTTCGGGTCGTCCGCATTCCGGTTGTCGACCAGGAACAGCGACGCCGCATCGCAGGAAGCCAGCAGGCTGGCCTTGTCGAGGATCATGCGCAACAGGACGGACAAATCGCTTTCGGCAGAGAGGGCGATGCCGATATTGGTCATCTGCATCAACTGGCCCTTCCCGGCCGACAGGGCCAGGGTCAGTTCTTCTTTCTCTTTTTGCAGCACCCATTGCCGCGCGGCAGCTTCCAGCGTACGCACGGTGAATCTCTCCGGCATACCGGATGGAAGCAGAAATGCCACATCGACGGTTACGTGCTCTTCCGCGATCAGCACCGCGCCGGTAGCTGCATTGCGCCATTCGCGCAGATCGGCCGTTTCCAGCAAGCCGGCATCCAGCAGGAGCAGGGCCACCCGGGAGTCGCGCAGATCGGCGGGCGTGCTGACCTGCTGCATGACCAGTCCACGTTCACCAAGGGTCTCGTGCAATCCGGCCGATGCGAACTTGTCACCATGCGCCAAAACCAGTTGGTCAGGGATGGAACTAGGAATCGGGATGAATGGCATGTTGGATCCTGGCCGGGGGCTTTTCACCGAATGGGTGCAGGTCACTCACACTGCACGCCGTCTTCAGTTTAACCGCCAGTCCCAACAGTGCAAATTGCTGTGTTCCAGCCAGGAACAGAGCCTGATGTATGGTGCGCCCGGAGGGAGTTGAACCCACACGTCCTAAGACACTGGAACCTAAATCCAGCGCGTCTACCAGTTCCGCCACGGGCGCGATGCATGCCTCTGGGGTCAGTAGACCCTTTTCATCTCCTCGAGGTCTTTCTGGAGATCATTGACCGCAGACTGCAGGCTGGTCACGGCCTGGTTGGTCTGCTTGCGAAACGCGTCAATGGAACGTATCGCCTGGCGATTGGTTTCAATGGTTGCCGCGGCACTGTCGAGCCTGGCAGTGGCTTCTTCCAGGGTGCGCAGTTTCTCGTTCAGCGTACGCGCCTGTGCGGCCACCTGGTCGATGCGGGTCTGCAGGGTCAGCTGACGCTCTTCTGCTGCCGAACGGTCCTTTTTCAGAGCCTGGCGCAGGGTGTTGAACTCCTCCTGCAATGCCGTGGCCTGCTTGCTGGCCGCCGCGCCGGACTTGCTGGCCGCAGCCAGTTCTTCCTCAAATTTGCGGACGCTGTTCAGCGCGGTCGACAACTGCTTGTCCGACGCTTTCTGCGCCCCCGACAGTTTCTTCAGTTCCTCGCTGTGCGCCTGAATCTCGGCCTTGTTACGCTCATTCGAGACCACCCAGAGCTTGCGTATTTCGGATTCCAGAAAGCGCAGCTTCTGCCCCGTCTGGCTACCCGTTTCACTCAGCGAGGCGCCGGTCTGATTGACCTCCCCCGAAAGCTGGGCCAGATCGGCACGCATCGTGTCCAGCATGGCTTCCAGGCGCTGCGTTGTCGCCTTTTGGGCCGCAGACTCCTGGTACAGCAGGTAGAAAACGACGCCAGCCAGCACAAGCACCAGGGCAAACAACAGGGGCAGACCGGCAGGCATCCCCGCTGCGCCGGCCGGTTGGGCGACCCCGCCGCCCCGTCGCAGGCGATCCGCGGCATCGGACTGATCGGCCTTCATGCCAACCGAAATCAGCGACTCACCGGGATTGTTTGCAGACACCTTCAGAACATCCTGCGCGGGCATTCACCGTTAATCATCGTCGTCTTTCTCGTCGCAGCAGGGCTCGATCATGACCACGTGGACCATGCGCCCCCAGTTGCGCCCCGAAACCCAGTCCCGAAGACGTGCCCGCACCCGGACTTTCAGTCCATCCTGCTGATATTCCTTGGGCAGCAACAGGGGGTCATACATATCCGCGCCCGAAACCAGCCCGTAGAATCCACCTTCGAACGGGACGTAGGTCACCTGGCCGACAAACTCCACGTAACCGCTCTGGTCTTCGCTACGCTGGACTTTGAAGCGCTCTTCCTCGGCATCTTCCTTGGGATCTGAGCTACAGGCTGCCAGCAGCAGGAGTACCCCGCACAGGGCAACCCGGATCGACATTTTGGTAGTGGCGTCGGTATTCATACTTTTTGATCAATTCCGTACAGAGACTGCGCTTCCGGCCACGAATTCTACCGGATTCAGGCGAGTGAATGAATTTTCCTGCCCAACAACCTGTTGAAAAACTTCGTCCTGCAGCTATTTGGCCCGCCGCCCCGGTCAGCCCACCCGGGCCGAGAGCATGAAAGCCGCGTAACTGCCCAGCACCAGGAAGCCACCCAGCCCCGCCAGCGCACGATTGCGCAGGTCTGTAACCAGGTCTTCCTCGGTACGCGATGAAATCAGGAACGGCTTGCTGCGGTCCGGCGGGCGTACCACCATGTGCAGGGTTGCCGAGGTGTCTTCATCGACC
>JBFJWR010000079.1:0-10372 GCA_041623535.1 Pseudomonadales bacterium | reverse complement strand
GCGCAATCCCGAGATCGCCGGCGTGGCACCCTTCGTGTTTCTGCAGGGCATGATGACGCGCAGCGGCAGTGTGCACGGGGCGCTTGTTTACGGCATAGACCCGGCCCTGGAACCACGGGTCAGCATCGTGCAGAACCACATGGCGCAGGGCGCTGTGTCCGACCTGCAGCCCGGCGGCTACGGGGTGATACTCGGCAAGTCGCTGGCGCGGCGCCTGGGGGTGGGCATGGAAGACCGCGTCACCCTGGTGCTGCCCGAAGCGTCGGTGTCACCGGCCGGGGTGTTCCCGCGCCTGCGCCGCCTGACCGTGGTGGGCATTTTCGAGGTCGGCGCGGAGCTCGATTCCAATCACGCCTACCTCCATTATCAGGACGCGGCGCGCATGGCGGGACTCGGGCAGGGCGTGCACGGCCTGCGGCTGAAGCTGCACGACCTGTTCCAGGCGCCACGGGTGGCCACACGCATCGCTGCCAGTCTGCCTGGCGATTATGGTGCCAGCGACTGGACGCGCAATCACGGCAACCTGTTCCAGGCCATCCGCATGGAGAAAACCATGATTGCGCTGCTGTTGCTGCTGATCGTGGCGGTGGCGGCATTCAATATCGTGTCCGCGCTGGTGATGGTCGTGAACGACAAGAAGGCGGATATCGCCATCCTGCGTGCCATGGGCGCCGGGCCGGGGCAGATCATGGCGATCTTCATGGTGCAGGGCAGCCTGATCGGCGTGGTCGGCACGCTGGCCGGCATGGGCCTGGGCGTGGCCGGTGCACTGAGCGTCAGCGAACTCGTCGCCTGGGTGGAAACCGCACTGGGTTTCCAGTTTCTGAATTCCGATGTGTATTTCATCAGCTACCTGCCTTCGGAACTGCGCTGGTCGGATGTCGGCATCGTGACCAGCGTGGCCTTCAGCATGAGCTTTCTGGCCACGCTCTACCCGGCCTGGCGGGCGGCGCGTACCCAGCCTGCGGAGTCGCTGCGCTATGAGTAAGCCGGTGCTGCACGCGCAGGAACTGACCCGCCGTTACCACGAAGGCCCACAGGATCTGGAAGTGCTGCGGGCACTGTCCCTGACGGTGGCTGCAGGCGAAACCCTGGCCATCCTCGGGCGTTCCGGGGCGGGCAAGACCACGCTGCTGAATGTGCTGGGTGGGCTCGACCATCCCGATTCCGGCACCGTGCGGGTGGCAGGTGAAGACCTGTACGCCTGCAACGAGCGCACCCGCGGCCACCTGCGTAATGCGCACCTCGGCTTTGTCTACCAGTTACATCACCTGTTGCCCGAATTTACGGCGCTGGAAAACGTCGCCATGCCGCTGATGCTGGGGCGCAACAGGGTGCCTGATGCCTTGCAACGGGCCGAAGAAATCCTGGGGCAGGTCGGACTGGCCGGGCGCATGGCGCACAAGCCGGGCGAACTGTCCGGGGGGGAACGTCAGCGCGTGGCGATCGCCCGTGCGCTGGTGACGCGGCCGGGCTGCGTGCTGGCCGATGAACCCACCGGCAACCTCGATCGCACCACCGCAGAGCAGGTGCAGAACCTGTTACTGCAACTGAACGCCGACCTGGGCATAGCACTGGTGGTGGTCACGCACGATGAGGCGCTGGCTGCACGCATGCAGCGACGCCTGGAGTTGTCAGAAGGTCAGCTCGTCGAGATCTGAGTGCGCGTCAGGGCACTGACTTGCGCATTTCCTTGCGTACCGCCTTCAGCAGTTTCTTCTGGCGTTTTTCGCGCCGGTGGCTCCAGGCGCGAATGACATAGATCCGCCACACCAGTTTTACCGTCAGATAACCCAGTATTCCGCCCACCACGCCAATCAGCAGTGAGCCGGTCAGCAATGGCTCCCAGATCGGCAACAGACCGTTCTGTACCCATTCCCAGGTCAACTCGATATGAAACTTGCGCTTGGGCGTATCCAGGATCCAGGCCCCCAGCTTGTAGGCTGTCCAGAAAATGACCGGCATGGTGACCGGGTTGGTGATCCAGATCAGGGCAATCGTGATGGGCAGGTTGCAGTGCAGGTAGATGGCCGCGACGGTGCCGACCACCATCTGGAAGGGAATCGGCAGCATCGCGCAGAAGATGCCGACAAAAAAGGCACGCGCCACCGAGTGGCGGTTCAGGTGCCACAGGTGCGGGTCATGCAGGATCACGCCCAGCCAGGCCAGGGATGGATGCGCGGACAGCCGCGTGCGGTCCGGCGTCCAGCGGCGGATGAAACTACGTGGCACGGGAGACCTGCCTGCCCATGTTAAAGTGCCGCCCGGTCAAGGATGACTGTGACATGTGCCATGCGTTCATGGATGATCGCGGGCTCATTGGGCATTGCTGTTCCTGCGCTGTTTCCGTGGATGCCACATCCGCTGGTGCCGGCGGGCGCGTGCCTGATTGGCCTGTGCCTGGTTTATTTTAGGCGATTCCCAATTGCCGGTATTCATTTACTGGGGATTTCTTTTGCCTGCCTGTTCGCGCTGTGGGGACAGGTCCGCTGGCTGCCGGAACAGCTGGCCGGCCAGGATCTGCGTGTTTGCGGGGTGTTTGAGGGCTTGCCGGAACAGCGCAAGGCCGGCACACGCTACCGTTTTCGGGTGGCGCGCCGCCCTGGCGACCTGCTGCCCGGCCCCATGCTGCAACTGTATGCCTATGAAGACCTGCAGGCCGGCCCCGGCCGTTCCCGGTGCCTGCTGGTGCGCCTGAAACCGCCCCGGGGGCTGGCCAATCCCGGTGGATTTGATTACGAACGCTGGCTGTTTCAGCGTGGCATCGCAGCAACCGGTTACGTGCGATCGGTCCTGGACGAGGATGCCGGTCCGCATGCCTGGCAGTCACTGGGGCGGATGCGGCTGGGCCTGCGCCAGCACCTGGCCGCCGTGCTGGATCCGGGATCCGCTGCCAGCGGGGTGCTGCAGGCCCTGGTAATCGGCGATCGCTCGGCACTGGATGCAGACCTGCGAAATCACTTTGCCCGCACCGGAACGGCGCACCTGATGGCCATTTCGGGTTTGCACCTGGCGCTGGTGGCGGGTTTTGCCTTTGCGCTGGGTTCGCAACTGCTTCGCTTGCTGGCCCTGGGTGACCGCCTGCCGGCACCGCGTGGCGGGGCGGGACTGGCCCTGCTGGCAGGCCTGGGGTACGGCCTCGTATCCGGCTGGGGTCTGCCCGTGCAGCGCGCCAGCATCATGCTGGCCTGCGCACTGCTGCCACTGCTTTGCGGCTTTCGGGCGCGCGTGGCAGATGTCCTGCTGCTGGCCTTGTGCGGCGTCCTGTTGCTGGATCCGCTGGCGGTGCGGGATGCCGGATTCTGGCTCTCGTTCGGTGCAGTGGGCCTGCTGGTCTACGCGCTGTCCGGGCGGCCTGCAGACCGCAGTCGCTGGCGGCGTTGGATACTGCCGCAGGTGGGATTGTCACTGGGACTGGTGCCGCTGCTCAGTGCGCATGGCATGCCGGTCTCGCTGGTGTCCATTCCGGCGAATTTGCTGGCCGTGCCCTGGACGGGACTGCTGGTACTGCCCCTGGCACTGCTGGGCACCATCCTCAGCCTCGTTTCACCGATCGGCGCGTGGTTGCTGCACGGTGCAGCCTGGCTGATGGATGTGCAGTTGCAGTGCCTGGCCTGGCTGAGTGCCCACAGTCCTGCGCTGGTCCCGGCCAATCCTGCGCCGGCCGCCATCGCACTGGCCATGCTGGGCATGGCGTGGTTGCTGGCGCCGCGCGGTGTGCCGGGGCGGCTGGCTGGGATTGCGCTTTGCATACCCCTGTTGATCGCACCGCGGGAGACGCTGCAGCGCGGTGAATTTGATGTGCATGTGCTGGACGTGGGGCAGGGACTGGCCGTCCTGGTGCGCACCCGCAACCGCCTGATGCTCTACGACGCCGGCAACGGTGGCGGGTACGGGCTGGATGCCGGGGACGCGGTGGTCCTGCCGTTTCTGCGACATCACGGCTGGGGCCATATCGACCTGGTGCTGATCAGCCATGGCGACGGCGATCACGCCGGGGGCGCGCCGGCAGTATTGGGCGGCACACGGATCGCAACGTACCTCGGTAACGTGCCGGTGGCAGGCCTGGCACCGCGCATTCCGGTTGGCTGCCGTGCCGGGCTGCACTGGGCGTGGGACGGCGTGGAATTCACGGTATTGCACCCCCCATTGCCGCTGGATGCAGCGAATCACAACAATGCATCCTGTGTCCTGCAGGTTTCCGGTGCGGGCGGAAGCCTGCTGCTTCCCGGGGATATCGAACGGCGTGCGGAGCATGCCCTGGTCGCCCGTCATGGCCCGCATCTGCGATCAGAGCTCCTGATTGCGCCGCATCACGGTAGCCGGACCTCGTCAACTCCCGCCTTTGTACGCGCAGTGGCCCCACGGTTCGTGGTGTTCTCGGCGGCGTGGCGGGGACGTTTCGGTCATCCGCATCCCAAGGTCGTCGCGCGCTACGCCCGCCATGGCGTGACGACGCTGGATACCGCTGCGGGCGGCCAGCTGACTTTTCACGTCACCGCTAATGGCGTGCAGGATCCACTTGCTGCACGGGAAAAGCAGGCGGCCTGGTGGCGGCAGACAACAAAGCCTGAATCGGGCAAAAAGGGTGTGATAGAGTACCTCCGCTTGCGCTACTGGCAAGGAAACGTAATCCAGGAGGGGTCTTAAGAGTGCTGGAACTGGTACAGGCGGGTGGCTGGCTGATGCTGCCGTTATTATTGTGTTCAATCGCGTCGGTGGCCATCTGTGGCGAGCGTTTCTGGACCCTCCGCGCAGACCGCGTGGCCCCCAAGCACCTGCTTTCTGACGTGTGGATGCTGATCAAGAATAACCAGATGTCGGGACTGCGCTTGCGCGAGATCCGGCATTCCTCACCGCTTGGAGCCATCCTGGC
The DNA here is from genome assembly GCA_041623535.1 of Pseudomonadales bacterium. Lineage (GTDB taxonomy): Bacteria > Pseudomonadota > Gammaproteobacteria > Pseudomonadales > JBFGWM01 > JBFJWR01. The sequence continues at coordinate 5,496 of JBFJWR010000079.1, read as the reverse complement.
GGCGGGACTGGTGAACTCACGGTATGGCCGGGACATCACCAAGGAAAGTATCGAGGAGGCCGCCAGCCATGTCGTGCATGACATGCAGCGCTTCCTCAGCACCCTCGGCTCGATTGCCTCCATTGCCCCGTTGATCGGATTGCTGGGCACCGTGGTCGGCATGATCGAGGTTTTCACCACCATCATGACGGAAGGATCCGGCGATGTCGGCAAGCTGGCCGGCGGTATTTCCAAGGCCCTGATTACCACGGCTGCCGGCCTGTCGGTGGCGATTCCGACCTTGTTCTTTCACCGCTTTCTCCTGCGCCGGGTTGACGAACTGGTGGTCAACATGGAGCAGGAATCCATCAAGCTGGTAGAGGTGCTGCACGGCGACCGTTCCGTCGAAACGCAGCGGGATGCTGAGCCGGCGTGAAGTTCCCGCGCTCCCAGGTACCCGAGGCCAGTGTCGAACTGACACCGCTGATCGACGTGGTGTTTCTGCTGCTGATCTTTTTCATGGTATCCACCACCTTTACCCGAGAAACCCAGCTCACCATCGATTTGCCCGAGGCGGCTTCCGATGCGCCGGTGAGTCGCGAGCAGGAGAACATCGAGGTGCTGATCAGCGCCAACGGCGAATATGCCATTAACGGGCGTGCGCTGGTCAATTCGCGTGCCGAGACCGTGCGCCTGGCGCTCGAGGAAGTATCTGCCGGTGACTTCAACTTACCCCTGATCATTTCTGCCGATGCCACCGCCGCGCACCAGTCGGTAGTCACCGTCATGGATGTCGCCGGTCGCATGGGTTTCGCCCGCATGCGCATCACAACGGTCCATCGCGGCGAGTGAAATCCCGCCCTGGCAGGACTGTTCGCAGGTCAGGTGTGACGATAGCGACCTGAACCGGGCAGATTCTTTCGGCAGTACATATACTTGCGACTACTTTGGTAGCGAATGTGCCGGTGCCTGGCAGCACCGGACAGACTGGCTTGAGAGGGCGGGGCATGTCGGAAATTATCGTTGAACAGGCCGATGTGAGTGGCTGGGCGGTCTACAAACGCCTGTTGGGCTATGTCCGGCCGTACCTTCGACCCTTCCTTATCAGTATTTTCGGTTTCATTATTTACGCTTCGACGCAGGCGGCATTCGTGCGCCTGATGGAGCAGATTGTCGACGTGATCGGCAAGGGCGGCGAAATCTCGCGCATCATGATCCCGCTGGCACTGGTGAGCATCTTCCTGGTTCGCGGTATCGGCTCCTTCCTAGGCAATTACTACATCGCGTTGGTTGCACGCAGCGTGGTATTCAAACTGCGCACTGAAATGTTCAATCACCTGATGAAACTGCCCAGCCTGTATTTCGACAGCAATAATTCCGGGCACACGATTTCCAAGGTGACCTACAACGTCGAGCAGGTGACCGGGGCGGCCACCGACGCGCTGAAAGTCATCGTGCGCGAGGGCTTCACGGTACTCATCCTGCTCGGTTACCTGTTTTACCTGAACTGGCGCCTGTCACTGGTGTTCCTGCTGGTGGGCCCGTTTATCGGTCTCGTCGTCGGCTATGCCAGCAAGCGCTTTCGCCGCCTCAGCCGCCGCATCCAGCATTCCATGGGAGACGTCACCCACGTCGCGTCAGAAGCGATCAACGGGTACCGGGTGGTACGTACGTTTGGTGGCGAGGAGTACGAGAAGAAGCGCTTTTACGATGCGGCCGACCAGAACATGGCGCAGAGCATGAAGATGGTCGTGACCTCTGCCATCAGCGCGCCATTGATCCAGCTGATTGTTGCGTTTGCGATGGGGCTGCTGGTCTGGCTGGCCTTGCACCCGGACATCCTCGCTGACATCACGCCCGGGCAGTTTATTGCCTTCCTCACGGCAGCCGGCATGCTCGCCAAGCCGACCCGCCAGCTGACCGAGGTCAATGCCACCATCCAGAAGGGTATTGCTGCGTCGCTGAGTATTTTCGAGTTGCTGGATGCGAAACCCGAGCATGATCCCGGTAGCCACGAGGTCGAACGGGTCCGGGGTGAACTCGAATTCCGTGGCGTGAGCTTCTCCTACGGGGAATCCAGTGAGCCGGTTCTGCACGATCTGTCGTTCAAGGTGGCGGCCGGTGAGACCGTGGCACTGGTGGGCAAGTCCGGCAGTGGCAAGACCACATTGGTCAGTCTGCTGCCACGGTTTTACGCCCACACCTCCGGCGAGATTCTGCTCGACGGGCATCCGCTGGCCGATTATTCGCTGTCCAATCTGCGCCGCCACATCGCACTGGTGACCCAGCATGTCACGCTGTTCAATGACACGCTGGCGGCGAACATGGCCTATGGCGAAATGGCCGATGTGCCGGAAGAGACAATCGTCGCCGCAGCGACGGCCGCGCATGCCATGGAATTCATCGACAACATGCCCGAAGGTCTGCAGACACTGGTGGGCGAAAATGGTGTGTTGCTGTCCGGTGGACAACGGCAGCGGCTGGCGATCGCCCGGGCGATCCTGAAGGATGCGCCCATCCTGATCCTCGATGAGGCCACTTCGGCGCTGGATACCGAGTCTGAGCGACATATTCAGTCGGCACTGGAAGCGGTCATGGAAGGGCGCACCACCCTGGTGATTGCGCACCGCCTGTCCACCATTGAGGCGGCAGACCGCATCATGGTGCTGGACCAGGGACGTATCGTGGAATCCGGTCGTCACGAGGAACTGCTGCAGCGGGATGGCCATTATGCGCAGTTGCATCGCATGCAGTTCCGCGATGCCGACGGCGATGAGGTCGAGGTCGCAGCAGATCTGGATCCGGGTCCGGGTGTCGCAGGGCCCGACAGCCCCACCAAGCCTGACTGATCTGTATGCATGCCATCGAGCAGGCCTGGTACCGGGGAGCGCCCTGGCTGGGTCTGCTGGCGCCGCTGGAATGGCTGTACCGCTACATCGTCAGCGCGCGCAAGGCTGCGTTCCTGTCCGGCGCGAAACCGCGTTACCGGGCGCCGGTACCGGTCATTGTTGTTGGCAATATAACCGTCGGCGGCACCGGCAAAACCCCGTTGGTTGCCTGGCTGGTCGAGGAACTGCGCGCGGCAGGCCTGCGTCCGGGTGTTGTCAGTCGCGGTTATGGCGCCAGTGCACCCAGTTATCCATGGATGGTGTATGCCGACACGCCGCCAGGCATCGCGGGGGATGAACCGGTACTGCTGGTGCAGCGCACCGGATGCCCGCTGGTGGTCGATCCGGATCGTGGGCGTGCCGTGCAACACCTGCTGGAGGAAAGCGACTGCAACGTGGTGATCAGTGATGACGGACTCCAGCACTATGCGCTGGAACGTGATATCGAGATTGTCGTGATCGATGGCGCACGCGGTCTCGGTAATCGTCGTTGTCTGCCTGCCGGGCCACTGCGTGAGCCGGTCGAGCGCCTGCGCGATGTCGACCTCGTGGTCACGAACGGGCCTTCAGCCCAGACCCTGCCGCGCGCCTCGCATGTCATGACCCTGCAGCCGGATGCGCTGCAACCGGTCTGCCGGGGCAGCGATGCCACGCAACCGGCGCCCGACGCCGGCCAGATCCATGCCGTGGCCGGAATCGGCAATCCGCAGCGGTTTTTTGCGGTGCTGCGCAGCATGGGTTTCGCGGTGCTGGAACACCCGGTGGCGGATCATCATGCATTCAGCCGCGAGGACATCAGTTTTGGCGATGGCCTGCCGGTCGTCATGACCGAAAAAGATGCCGTAAAATGCCGGGAGATCGCCACTGGACGGCACTGGTACCTGCCGGTGACCGCCAGTCTTGAGGAAGGTTTTGCGCAGGCCGTTACCAACCTGCTGGCCAGTGCGCAACTGCACATTCATTCGTAACCGGAGAACAACTGGTGCTGGATAAAAAACTACTGAGTATTCTCGCCTGCCCCTTGTGCAAGGGTCCGCTGCATTACGATGCAGAAAAGGCGGAACTGGTATGCCGCGTGGATGCGCTTGCCTACCCGGTACGCAACGACATTCCCGTCATGCTCGAAAACGAAGCACGCAGCGTACCGGTTGATGAACTGCCGGAGCCGGCCGGTGGCTGATTCCTGCGAATACGTTGTTGTCATCCCGGCCCGGCACGGCTCCACCCGGCTGCCGGGGAAACCGCTGCTCGATATTTGCGGCAAACCCATGATACAGCGCGTCTGGGAGCAGGCCCGGCTGAGTGACGCGGCGCGCGTGGTGGTGGCCACCGATGATCTGCAGATCGCCCAGGCCTGCGATGGTTTTGGCGCTGAAGTCTGCATGACGTTGCCGGAACATCCGTCCGGCACCGACCGGCTCGAGGAAGTCACCCGCATCCTGAATCTCGCCGAGGACTGCATCGTGGTTAATGTGCAGGGGGATGAACCACGTATGCCCCCGGCCCTGATCAGCCAGGTCGCCAGCAACCTGGCCACGCATGTCGGTGCCGGCGTCTCCACATTGTGTGAGCCGTTGCAAAATATTGAAGACGTACGCAATCCAAACATTGTGAAAGTGATTGGCGATCTGCGCGGTATGGCGCTGTATTTTTCCCGGGCGCCGATTCCGTGGGCGCGGGACGCCTTCGCACACACCACACCGGCATTGCCCACGGGCTGGCGCTGGATGCGCCACATCGGAATCTACGGGTACCGGGTCGGCCTGTTGCGCGACTTCGTGCGCTGGGGTGCCTGTCCGCTGGAAGAAATCGAATGCCTCGAACAATTGCGGGTGCTCTATCACGGTCACCGCATTCACGTGGAAGAGGCCGTCGAGGCGGCGCCCGGTGGCGTGGATACCGCCGAAGACCTGGAACGGGTCCGCGCCAGCTACGCGGTCTGAACAGTTCGTGATTCGCGTCCTGTTTGTCTGTCTCGGCAATATCTGCCGGTCGCCCACTGCGCACGCGGTCTTTGAACGCCTGGTGGATGCCGAAGGCCTGGCGCAGCAGATCCAGGTTGATTCGGCCGGAACCGGCGCCTGGCATGTCGGTGATGCGCCGGACGGCAGGGCGGTAAGCGCTGCCGAAGCGCGCGGTTATCGCATGAAACATTTGCGCGCCCGCCAGGTGGAGGCCAGCGACCTGCAGACTTTCGATTTCGTGCTGGCCATGGATCGTACCAACCTGGCGAATCTCAAGCGGGAATGTCCGGCCGGTTTCCAGGATCGGCTGCACCTGTTTCTCGCGTTTGGCGACTGCGATGTCGATGAAGTACCTGATCCCTACTACGGCGGTGACGAGGGCTTCGACCTGGTCCTGGATCTCGTCGAGTCAGCGTCGCTGGGCCTGTTGCAGCATATCCGTGCCAAGCACGCGCTTGAGCCCTGAGATTACACATGCAGATCTTCGAGAATCAGTCCCTGGAATCCTGCAACACCTTACATTTCCCCTGTCGCGCGGAATTTTTCGCGCCCGTGCGTGACGTGCCGGAGTTGCAGGAACTCCTGGCCTGGGCCCGGCAACGCCGGATGCCGGTAACCGTACTGGGTGGTGGCAGCAACGTGGTGCTGGGAGAGGAACTCCCGGG
>JBFJWR010000078.1:0-10422 GCA_041623535.1 Pseudomonadales bacterium | reverse complement strand
GTTGAACTTGCCACGGGTACGCAGGCCAATGAGGTCCTCGCTACCGCTCAGGTTCTCAATGGCGTTGATCAGGAAACTGCCGTTATCTGCCCAGGGCGTGGCAATCCGGCTGCCGAAGAAGTCGTTCAGGCGCACCCACAGACGATCAGACAGGATGTCGGTATCCGCCACCACGATCACGTTGATGTTCTCGGCTTCAGCCAGCGGATTCTCTGCGCCTTCGAAACCGTCCGGGAAGGCACTCTTCGCCTTGCCAGTGATGCGGGCCGCGATGATGTGCTGTTCGCCGTCCGGGACAAAATCCCGCTGCAGCACTTCGGGATTCGGCAGGTAGTCCAGCCGTCCCTTGTCGATCAGCATGGAGTATTCGCTGGAATGCAGCAGGGGCGTGACCTCGGTGGTGCGACCTTCCAGCAGGTTGAGTACCCCGGTGGAACTGACGTTCACTGTCTCGAGGCCACCGGTGACCACGTCCTGGCTGTTGATCAACTCGGCCGGCAGGCCGATCAGCGCCAGGTGTCGCACCACCTGCTGGCCGACACTGACCATCATCGCAGCACCGGCATCCGCCAGCACCGAGTTGACGGGCATGTCCACACCCCAGGCCTTGAACAGGCGGGGCAGTTCGGAACTGCGCCCGGGCAGCGCCATGGGATCCTGCACGCCACCAGGGGTGTCGCGTTCCGAGAACGGATCCACGAACGCGACAACTTTGCCGCCCTTGAGCACGTACTGGTCGATCGCGAAATAGGCACTGTCGGAAAACACTTTCGGATGGACAACCAGCAGCAGATCGACATCTGCGCCGACTTCAGTCATATCCGGCTTCAACACGCGGATTTCGTAATCTTCGCGCAGTTGCTCCATGATCATCCAGGCTGGCTTCTGCTGGCGGGTCTGCAGGTCCCAGCCACCGTTGATCTCCAGGTCAGAATACAGCGCGATCACCGGTTTCTCCGGGTTCGCCAGGCGGTAGATCAGCTTGCTGATGTCGTACTCGAGAAACTCTTCCTTGTCGGGCTGGAAAAAGCCGATGACTTCCCGCGAATCCAGTGCGTTGGTACCGGCAAGGCCAAAGTAAACTTCCCGCCCACCGGCTTCCAGCGGAATGCCCTGCAGACCAAAATCAGCGGCCTGGTCTTCCTGTTCTGAAAACGGCTCGGGGTCGATCACGTGCAGGCGTATCTTGCCATCTGCGTAGATTTCAAATTCCTCGAGCAACTCACGTACACGCTGCGCGTAGTCGCGCAGCGAAGTCAGTCCGCGCGTCGTCTTGTCGGAATAAAAGAAATAGAGGTTCACCGGCTCTTCAATGGAATCAATAATGTTCCGCGAGCCCTGCGAGACGGTGTACAACTGCCCTTCGGTGAGATCCACCCGCAGTCCGCTGAACAGGTAGCTGTTCACCACCATGAAGGCAACAAAAGCCACGGCCAGCAGACCGAGGCCCGACCAGGAGTACAAGATTCGGTTTTGCATCATTCAGCCTTCTTCAGGTCAATGACGATAGTCGTGGCGATCAGCCAGACCACGATCATGCCGATGAAATAAAACAGGTCTCGAAAGCTGATCACGCCCTTGGAGATCGCATCAAAATGCGTCAGGAAACTCAGGGACGCAATGGCATCGAGCAGGACGGTCGGCGCCCAGCCACTGAAGGCATCCAGCACGATCGAGAACCCGCTGACGATAAAAAGGAAACAGATCACCAGGCTGAATATGAAGGCGATCACCTGGTTGCGGGTGGCTGCAGACATGCAGGACCCCACTGCCAGGAAACTGCCTGACATCAGCCAGCTGCCCAGGTAACTGGCGATAATCACCCCATGGTCCGGATCGCCCAGGTAGCTGACCGTCAGCCAGACCGGAAAGGTGAGCGCCAGCGCAATGCCGGTAAAGCACCAGGCCGCCAGGAACTTGCCGAGCACCAGTTCATAGGTGTGTACCGGCAGGGTCATCAACAGTTCGATCACCCCGTTGCGCCGGTCTTCCGCCCACAGGCGCATGGAAACCGCGGGAACCAGGAACAGGTACAGCCACGGGTGGAAATTGAAAAAGGCAGCCAGGTCAGCCTGCTGGCGTTCGTAGAAATTGCCCATGTAGAAGGTGAACACGCCGGCCAGCATGAGAAAAATAGTCGTATAGACATAGGCCAGCGGCGTTGCGAAATAAGCCGTCAGCTCACGTTTGAACAGGATACCTACCGCGCTCATTGGGGACCTCCCACGGTGATTTCCCGGAAAACCTCGTCCAGGCGGCCACGCTCGACGTGGATGGCCTCCACCTGCCAGCCCTGCTGGTGCACGTGCGCCTGCACCGCCGGGAAAATCGCCTGGCCATTTGCCGGGAACACGGTAACGCGCCCGGCCTGTTCATCGGCCTCGATGTCCGCCACACCCGCCAGGCTGCGCAATCCACTGAGGTCAACGCGCAGCTCACCCTGCATGACCAGCGAAACGGCCTGGTGATAGCGCGAGCGCTGTTCCAGGTCGAGCGGCGTGCCGTCTGCCACCACGCGCCCGGCCGAAATAATGACCGCCCGGGTACAGACCGCGGTCACCTCTTCCAGGATGTGCGTGGAGATCACCACGATCTTGTCGTGGGACAGCGCCTGTATCAGCTGGCGTACCTGGTGCTTCTGGTTCGGGTCCAGCCCGTCGGTGGGCTCGTCCAGAATCAGGACCCTGGGGTCATGCAGAATGGCCTGGGCCAGGCCAACACGCCGCTTATAGCCCTTGGAAAGGGTTTCGATGCTCTGGTGGTATACCGCCCGCAGTTCCAGCCGGTCCACCGACTGCAGTACCCGCCGTTCGGCTTCCGCACCGCGAAACCCGCGAATCTCGGCAATAAAGTACAGAAACTGACCAACCGTCATATCCCCGTAAAGCGGCGCGCCTTCCGGCAGGTAGCCAATTTCGCGCTGGGCTGCCAAAGGCCGGGCGACCACGTCATGCCCGCACACCGTGGCGCTGCCGGAGCTGGGCAGCAGAAAGCCGGTCAGCATTTTCATGGTGGTGGATTTACCGGCACCGTTCGGCCCCAGGAACCCGAGCACTTCGCCGGGCTGCACCGAGAGGCTGATCTGGTCTACCGCGGTAAAGACACCAAACTTCTTGGTCAGCGATTTCAGTTCAATCACGTGTTTAAAATCCGTTTGACTGCCGTGAGGACAGAATGTCATGCAGGTGCCGCACTATATGGACGCGGCGATGGCTTTTCAACCACCACGCCCCCCGGTCAGCGGAGTACCACCCCGTAACCGGCTTCACAGATTACGCCTGCGCACTCTAAGATGATGGCAGCCCGACAAAGTTCAAGGTCTATAATGAAATGAATCTGATTCGGGCAAAATTCATGACCGTTCCCCTGTTTTCCGGTAATGCAATTCAATAATGAGCAGTACAAGCAACCGACCCGCCATCCTGATTGTCGACGACGACGAGGATAACCTGGACCTGCTCAGCGAACTGATGGAGGAAATGGACGCCGACATCGTACGGGCCGGTTCCGGCCAGGAAGCCATCGACCTGGCTGCCCAACAGGCTTTCGCCGTCATCCTCATGGATTTGCGCATGCCGCGCATCAGCGGTGTCCAGGCCGCTGAGGAGATCGCCAAGACCCCCTTGAATTCGGATGCGCCGGTGATTTTCTGCACCGGCATGAGCGACGACAAATCCGTGATCAGCGGCTATCGTGCCGGCGCGGTCGATTACATCGCCAAGAGTGAGAATCCGGAAATCATCCGCCGCAAGGTGCAGGTGTTCCTGGACCTGCACGAGAAACAGCGGGAACTGTCGGTGGCGCTGAGCCAGCTGGAAATCAGTTCGCGCAACCTGCGTCATCACCGTGACCACCTGCAGGAGATGGTTGATTCCCGCACCGCGCAACTGCAGGAAGCGAAGCAGCAAGTGGAACTGGCCAGCCGCGCCAAATCCAACTTCCTGTCCAACATGAGTCACGAACTGCGCACGCCCATCAACGGCATACTCGGCATGGTGCAACTGCTGGGCACCAGCAAACTGGATGAAGAGCAGCGCGACCAGCTCGACACCGTGAATGCTTCGGCCCAGTTGCTGCTCGACATCGTCAGTGAAATCCTCGAGGTTGCCCAACTGGAATCGGGCCAGATCGAGTTACGCAGTGAAGCCTTGAACATCAGCGCGCTTTGCAAACAGCTGGCCACGGTCACCCGGTCGCTGGTGGTGGATCGCGAAATTCGCATCAACGAGGAGTTCCCGCCGGACCTGCACCCCTGGTACACCGGCGATCGCACCCGGGTGCGCCAGGTCCTGCTGATATACCTGGATAACGCGGTGCGGTTCATGGAACAGGGCACCATCACGCTGCGCATGCAGGCTCTGGAAAAAACTGCAGAGGGCACGCGACTGCGATTCGAAGTGCAGGATGACGGGCCAGGCATAGACGCCGACGTGCTGCCTGGCCTGTTCGAGAAGTTCACCCAGGTGGATGAAAGTTCCCGGCGTCGTTTTGGCGGCATGGGTCTCGGCCTGGCCAAGGCGCGTGAAGTCGCCAGGCTGATGGGTGGCGAGGTCGGAGCATCCAGCGAACCGGGAGCCGGTTCCTGTTTCTGGCTGGAACTGACCCTGCCCGAAACATCGGCTCCCGAATTACAGGCTCCTGAGCCGGCCGTGGCAAGCACTGCACCGGAAACACCGCGGCCGAAGGATGCACCGCTCCGGATCCTGCTCGCCGAAGACAACCTGGTGAACCAGAAAGTCGCGACCATGATGCTGGAAAAACTGGGTTGCCGCGTGACGGTGGCCGAAAACGGCGCGGTCGCGGTGGAGCAGTTCAGCGCCGGCGAGTTCGACATGATCCTGATGGACTGCCACATGCCGGTGATGGATGGGTACGGTGCCACCCGCGAAATTCGCTGTATCGAGGAAGGCAGAAAGACCAGGGTTCCGATCTATGCGCTGACTGCCGATGTCACCGAGGGCGTGCGCAGCCAGTGCCTGGCGGCCGGCATGGATGAATACATGAGCAAGCCGGTCAAAATCGACACGCTGCGCGAAGCGCTGGAAAAAATTCGTCAGCCCGGCTGAACCTTACCGGCCACCGTCAATAAGCGACGCGCACACTGCCATACGAATGCACCAGCCGGACGCGATCACCGACCTTGAATATTTCGTTGGGCGCGACCGCCTGCACAATCGCAATGGCATCGCCGCTGCCTTCCTTGCGCACCGTGATCTCCACCCCGTCCGAGCGGGTAATGGCTTCCTCGGCGACGCCACCGATCAGCCCGCCCACGGCCGAACCAATGACCGCCAGGATGGCGCGGCCACGACCATCGCCGAAGCTGCTGCCACCAATACCGCCGGTTACCGCGCCCACGGCCGCACCGACGCCGGTCTTGGTGCCTTCTATGCGCACCGGGCGCAGGTGTTCAATGGTGGCAAACTCCACCCGTTGCGCCTGGCGCGCCTCGGAACGGGAGTAGGTATCGCCCCGCAGGGACGACCAGCAACCCGTCAGCAACGATGCGGCGAGCAGCAAGGCCAGTAGCCGCAATGGTATTTGATACGTTTTCATCGGTTTATCCCTGTTCCTTCCTGGCTCCGCCAAGACATTGTGGTGAATCTGGTGCGTTTTCCCGGGCCGTCCATTCAGCGCCGGAGTAGGCATGTATCGCGAGGGCGTGTACCGGGCCCTGCAGGAGCCCCGAGACCGCCCGGTAGACCTGCTGATGCCGTTTCACCCGCGACAGGCCGGCGAATGATTCGCTCACGGCCACGACCTTGAAATGGGTTTCTGACCCTGCCGGCACATTGTGCATGAAGCTCTCGTTGATCACTTCCAGGTGTAATGGGACCAACGCGGCCTGTAATTGTTCCTCGATGCGCGACTGTATGCTCATGCGTCTTCCCCGCTATCGGACCGGCTGCCCCGCTGCGCCCGGGCCAGTTGCTCCTGCCTGTAGCGCTGGCGGTAGGATTCCAGTTGTTCCGGGCTTTGCCGGTCATGGCAGTTCGGACAGCATACACCGGGCTCAAACAGGGGGGATGCCGCCTCTGCGTCGGAAACCGGGTAGCGGCAGCCGCGACAAAGGCGATAGGCACCGGCCTGCAGTGCGGTATCCACGGTCACCCGTTCATCAAACACGAAGCATTCACCCTGCCAGCGGTTCTCCGCGACCGGGGTCTGTTCCAGGTAGCGCAACACGCCGCCATCCAACTGGTACACCTCCTGAAATCCCTCGTTAAGCAGGTGCGCAGCCGCCTTCTCGCAACGCACCCCACCGGTACAGAACATCGCCACCCGGGGATTGCGCTGCGGATCCAGTTCCCGCTGCACGGCCTCGGGAAATTCCCGGAAGTGACTCATATTCAGATGCTTTGCACGGGCAAAGGTTCCGACGTGCACTTCGTAGTCGTTGCGGGTGTCGAGTATGGTCACATCCGGGTCATTGATCAGTGCATTCCAGCGGGCGCTGTCCACGTGTTCACCGGTGCGGACACCGGGGTTAGCGGCCGGCACACCGAAGGTGATGATCTCGGGCCGTATCCGCACCTTCATACGCAGGAAGGGCTGCTCATCATGCAGGCTGTGCTTGCAGTCCAGGTCAGCAAAACCCGGAACCTCGGACAGGAAGGCGACCAGCGCATCCACCGCGGCCACTGATCCGGACACCGTGGCATTCACCCCCTCGGGCGCAACCAGGATGGTTCCCAGCAAACCCTGACTTTCACAGACATGCGCCAGTTCCCGCTGCAATTCCTCGCAATCGGGCACTTCGGCGAAGCGGTAAAAGGTGGTGACACGCACCTGGGAATCGGGCATGGCTCTGTCGGGTCAGGAAAAACGCCATTATACCAGCCAGCCGGTGGCGATTGCTGCGCTCAGCGCGGCGACCATTGCTGCAGCCCGTACTGGTCCAGCAGCCGGCGCACCGTGCCGTCGGCGCGCATGGATGCCCAGGCATGCGCAAACGCATCCGGCAGTCCATCCTGCCCGGTCACAACCCGCACACACAGCGCCTCGGAAGACCGGACCAGGGCGCTGGCTTCCGTGCTGCCGGCAGACTCGCCAGCAGCGGCGACCGGGGCCGCCTCCTGCTCGCCAAGCAGCAGCAACAGCACGGGCGCCCCATCCTGACCGGCAGGCATTGCACAGGAGGTTTCCAGCGTAAAAGCAGGCACCGTCGCGGCCTCGCTGCCCATTCCATGCAAGTCCGACTCTGCCGCCATATCTCCGGCAACGTGAATCCGCTGTACCAGCCCATCGCGCAGTGCATCCAGAAATGGCTGCGGCAGGGTCCGCGTATCCGGCGGTTCCGGCGCAGAAGTCGCGGGGGTGGCCAGCCTTACCATGGTTTCTGCCGGAGCGCTTTTCGCTGCCACACCTGCCTCAGGTGACCGTTCGCCTGCAGGCTCCTCGCTCTCTGCCGTGACCGTGGCGGCGCGCCCGCGCGCCTGGTGATCGGCGAACGACTCGTAGCGGCCAGATTCCCCGGCGGATTGCGGCGGCACCGGCTCTGCGGCGCGGTCCTCGGAATAACTCACCAGCGGTGTGCTCGAAACCCGGTCAGCAGGCGCCTCTGCCATGGACGCCGCTGCCGGTCGTTGCGGCGCCATCTTCTCGGCCGCCGCGGGAGCGGCTGCCATTGAGCCGACCGCAGCAGGTTCTGCTGGCGCCGCAGGCGCTGCTGGTGCCCCAGGAACCTCGAACCCCGGATCGGCAACACCGGGAATGGGCAGGTAGTCAGCAGTGTCGGGGTCTGGCAGGGAAAAATAAATCACCGTGCAGAGCATCACGCTGGCAACGGCGGCGAATGGCGTGCGCCACGCCTCGGCGACCGGTCGCCGTGGTTCCGCTGGCGCCTGGCCCGCAGTTTCGGCGCGGGCGGCGGCAAGAATGCTGGCGTCCAGATCCGATGTCGGCTCCTGGCCACGCACTTCACTGTAAATCGACACGAGGTCATCGATGTTGTCTTCCGGCCGCTTCTGCTGCTCAGTCGCCATCTTGAAGCTCCTTGCGCAACCGCTGTACTGCATAGCGTAACCTGCTCTTGACCGCTTCGGGGTCGGCGCCGGTCACGGCAACAATCTCAGCCGGTGTCAGGCCGGCCTCCAGCCGCAGGAGCACCACGTCGCGCTGGGCAAAGGGCAATGCCCCTATGCAGGCGAGTAACTGCTCGGCGTCCTGCCGGCCCGCCAGCAGATCTTCCGGCGGCGGGGTTGCCGTGTCTGCCAGGTCCGGCAGTTCGTCGCCGTCGGCAAGCGCCAGTTCTGCACGCCGCCCCTGGCGCCGGTAATGGTCCAGCACCAGGTTGTGCGCGATGGTGAACAGCCAGGTCCGGAAAGCCGCGCTGACCTGGTAGCCCTCGCGCGCACGGATTACGCGCATCCACGCCTCCTGGTAGATCTCCTCGGCGACAGCCTGATCCCGCAACTGGCGCACCAGGTAACCCAGCAGAACACGCCGGTGACGCGCATACAACTGCTCGAAGGCAGCTGCATCGCCCTGCGCATAGGACAGCATCAAGTCCTCGTCGCTCGCGTCCTGGCCACCGGTAATGTCTGTCATGCGGCGGCAATGTAACGGATACGCCGCAGTCAGGAAAGCACCGTACGGCCGCGCCCCATGGCGCGGCCGTCGCCATCCGGCTCCGTTTCATTCCGTCACGTACCGCCGCGCGTCCCCGGCCCGGCTGAGTGGCGTGGCAATGGCCTCGGCCAGGCGCACCAGGCCGATGAATTCGCCGCGATACCCGAGCCGGTCATCGCTACGCGCACCTTCCGCCAGGCGCAGCACGTCGGCAAAACCAAACGCTTCGGTATTGCGCCCGCCGCGCAGCAACTGACCGAAGCCGGCCACGGCCGTGGCAAAGCGATAGCGGTCCGAGGTGGACTGCAGGTTCGCCTGCAGTTCGGACAGATGCACCGGCCGCGAGATCAGCTGGCTGCGGCCTGCCCCCGGCTGCTTGTAGCGCAACTTCAGGTAGGCGAGTTCCGGGTTGTGGACCAGGCGCGTTTCCATGGTATTGCGGGTCTTGCCGTAGCGCAGCGGGTCTATGCGTCCACCATCACTGCCAGCCAGGCGCACCTCGTACAGCGCGGTCACCGTGTGGCCCTCGCCGATGTCGCCGGCATCCACCCGGTCATTATTGAAATCCTCGCGACGCAGCACGCGATTTTCATAACCGACCAGCCGGTACTCGCTGACCAGGGCCGGATTGAACTCCACTTGGATCTTCACATCCTGGGCAATCGTGCGCAGGGTGCCGGCCATCTGTTCCACCAGCACCTTGCGCGCCTCGGCCAGGCGGTCGATGTAGGCGTAATTGCCATTGCCGATATCGGCGATCTGCTCCATCAGGTGATCGTTGTAATTCCCGCTGCCAAAGCCGAGGGTTGTCAGCGTCACGCCGGACTCACGCTGCGCGGCGACCAGTTCCTTCAGGGCCTCGATATTCACGGTACCCACATTGAAGTCACCATCAGTTGCCAGGATCACGCGGTTGATCCCGCCGTCCACAAAGTGCTGGCGGGCGACCTGGTACGCAAGCCGGATTCCGGCCGCACCATTGGTGCTGCCACCAGCAGCCAGGTTCTGCAGCGCGGCCAGGATGGTGGCCTTCTGATCTCCGGCAGTGCTTGGCAGGGCCAGGCCGGAGGCCCCGGCATACACGGCGATCGCGATCCGATCCTCGGGGCGCAACTGGTTGACGAGCAGGCGCAGCGAGGATTTCAGCAATTCGAGCTTGTCAGCGCTGCGCATCGAGCCCGACACGTCCACCAGGAATACGAGATTGGCAGGCGGCAGTTCAGTGTTTGCAGCGGTATAGCCCTTGATCCCAACCTGGAGCAACCGGGTTCCCGGATTCCATGGGTTGGGACCCATTTCCGTGTGCACGGCAAATGGCTGGTCCGGCTTTTCCGGACCGGCATATGCATAGTCAAAATAATTGATCATTTCCTCGATGCGGACCGCATCGTGTACCGGCAACCGACCCTGGTTGAGCATCCGGCGAACCACCGCATAGCTGCCGGTATCGACATCGATGCTGAAGGTGGATACCGGATCATCCGCCACGAGAAAGGTGCGGCCCTCCTCGAAATGTCCGTAGTTCTCACGGTCCACCGGCTCTGCGGCAGTTCGAATGCTGTGCATGCCGGCACCGGAGACCAGTTTGCCGGCCACGGATGCGTCCACCTGCGCCACCGGTGGCGGCGATGCGCTCACGGTGCGGAGCTGCACCGACTCTGCTTCCGTACCGACCGGGCGCTCCGGCCGGTACTCGCCACTCGTCGACTCGCCGGGCTCCACCGAGGCTGCCCGGTCGCCGGAAAGTACATCGATGCGCACAGCTTCTGGCGGTTCTGTGGGAGCACTGGCGGGGTCGGCACCGGTTGCCACCGACGTCCCCGATTTCGCTGCGTCCTGCACGTGCTGGCC